>JASHSF010000139.1 GCA_030036955.1 Nitrososphaerales archaeon | reverse complement strand
AGGCCAAATCTTAACCGTAGCTGCTTGTGCAGATCGTATCCGCTCCTCGGGTTGAGAAGCAGGTACATTATTTCAAGGACGATAAGCCTTTG
Organism: Nitrososphaerales archaeon; assembly: GCA_030036955.1. Lineage (GTDB taxonomy): Archaea > Thermoproteota > Nitrososphaeria > Nitrososphaerales > CADDZS01 > JASHOD01. The sequence goes on along the minus strand of JASHSF010000139.1, from coordinate 25,369 downwards.
AGGAATCGTCGGTAGATCGTGTCTTTCTTGTTCGGGTAATTTCCAAACTCTTGCATATGTCATAGGGGTCAGGTTCTATTGTTCAATCGTTTTGTTTCGTAGTGGGGGTAGAAAAACATACGCCACAGTTTCTCTTTGTCCCTAACAAGGCCAGTAGGGCCTGGCCTTTAAGCGTAAGTATCTAAATCCGATACGTATCGCATCGCATAGTAGAGCTTTCCTTGACTAGGATCGCCAACTCCCTCTTCAAATTGTCAAATTACCTTCACCGATTTTGGGATTTGCATGAGTCTGGCTCTTCATTGAGCTCTTTCCCTTACGCCAATTCAAAAACAGAGGCTCCCGATGCAAACCATCTTTGGCACCCATTCAGTACGAGGATTCCCGTTGAGTGAGCTTGGCTCGGGGTGATTTTCCAATAGTGGCTTTGGAATAGCTACTTTGTCGCATCGTTACCGGTCTTTGACAGAGATCGGTTCCTTTATTGTTTTGCTATCACTCGCAACTATAGCGTAAGCTGCGCTGATTTCTTGACACACCTCTTGCGAGTTTTCTTCGGGGCTGCTTTTGCCTGCTCGCCGGAATTCGCAAGTTCTTGCTTCGAAGAAGCTTCGATCTCTTTCCTCAATTTCGTCAAGCATTCTCCGCAGTACAGATTCCGCCAGGAGTAGACTGGGTTCTTGTTGCAGTTCAAGCAAAGCGGCAGTGTTCTCGGTTCCTGACCCTTTTCGAGCGAGCTCAATTTCCATTACCAAATGCCCTAAGAAAATTAATCAAATGTTATGCGGCGACGCTAGCTTATTCAGTTCATCAAAAGTGATCGCGCCTTCGACCAAGCTGTTGTAAGTCCCCTCTTCAATTATTTCTCTCGAGACGCGCTTTAGCAACCCCATTGCTGCGTATGAGGCGCTCGGTCCGAAGCTGACACGAGCAACTCCGAGCCTTTCTAGCTCTCTGATCGGCGGCAACCCTCTCCTTACCATCACATTCGTCGGATAGTCGAGCTCTTTTACAAAGGTTTCAATTGAGGTAGCATCGGTGAGTCCCATCGGGTAAACGCAGTCCGCTCCGGCGTCGCGAAAAGCTTTCGCTCGCAATATAGCTTCCTTGAGCCTCTCCTCGTCGCTGCCGGGGGCGTGCCTCAGCGCGTCGGTACGACCATTGATGACTAGCGGAACATCGAACTTCTCCCCAAACTTCTTGATCAATTTTATCCTCTCAACTGCTGTGTCGAGCGAGCGGAGTGAATCAGATCGGGTAAGGTAATCTTCAATGTTGATACCAATACCTCCGGACTCTATTATCCCGCGAATCGTGGATTCAATTTCTACAGGTGTTTCGCCAAAACCGGAAACGGCGTCCACGCTAAGCGGGATTGAGAGCGAGTTCGATATCCTTCGCACGGCCGAAAGATAAAGGTCTCTTGGAATTGATTCGCCATCTGGATAGCCCAGAGATACCATCATGCCCGCGCTCGAGGTAGCCACGGCCGGAAAACCTGAATCTTCGAACACTCGTGCGCTCGGCACGTCCCACGCGTTTGGCAAAATCAGGATCCTGCCTCGGCTGTGAAGAGCGCGAAATCGCTCGGCCTTTTCCTTCTGGAGAGACTTTTCCATTCTAGTGCCACGATATTCAGAATCGAAATCTCTATTCTAAAGGGATCTGTTCGAGTCTTGAGGCCGCGCCTGGGTAAGCTACCTGGCATGGGTCTCTTTACGCTAACACTTTCATGCAATGATAGGCTTCTCAACACGCGTGCTTGAGTGGCGTTCCATCCGGCAAAGCCGGTCTTTGAGTCCGATGCTTCTGATGATTTACGAGGATGGTGGCGGAGTTGCGGGAGCAGAAGCCGCAGGCGCAACGGCTCCAGGTCTTCTGCTGAGGAATAATACCGCTCCGATTACCGCGACTGCCACGACTACTCCTATTGCTGCATAAAGAACGTCTGAATTCCCTGCAGTTTTTGCAGCTGTGCTGCTTGAAGTGGTGCTGCTAGAGCTTGCGTGGCTAGAGCTGGACGTCGTACTCGAAGATAATAGCGGACCCACCGAAAATTCTATTGGCGCAAGCTGTGAAAGCATCACGCTGTTCCACTCTGCGTAAGTTGGGCTTGAAACTGTAGGCGCTGGAACCGAGGATGGAATGATGAGATTGACAGTCCCCTGCGAGCTGCTACCGCCGACCAGTGTCACTGTAGACTGAAGACCCGTGGCGTTATCGAAAATGTAAGACATGTTCCAGGCCGAGTCAGTTTGGGTAACCACAGGATAAGCCGTAACTCCGCTTATCGATTCGGATAGCGAATAGTTTCCAAACTGATTTTCCATCGCGCTGAGCGATTCCTTGAATCCTGACCAACTGACAGACGTTTCATTTATCAGCTGGCTTTGAGCTGGACTTGGGGCGTACTGGGAACCGAGGAGCTTCTGAACCTCGCTGAGATTGAACTGGTTCGCGCCTACAATCTGCGAAGTAAATCCTCCGAGGCCGTTCGAGTACGACGAAGTGTACGTGTAGGATTGAACGGATGAGAAGAAGTCAGTGAACGCCGTGAATTCAGTTTGGCACTGGCTAGGGAAGGATGTATTACTCATTTCATGTCCATAGGGGCTGGTGGAACAGTAATAGTACGTCGCCATCACTGCAGGTAGTGCAGTGATGTTTCCGGTCACGGTCAAGTCAAGTTTCACGGTAGTCGCAGAATGGCTGGAGTTGGTCTCCGCTAGCGAGAGAGTAGTGACCTGCATGTTGGCGTACGGCAGCATTGAAAAGTAACTGTCGAGACCTGTCGAGTTGAATCCCTCCGACTTGACCTGAGTAATGTAGCCTGCAATCGAGGATTGGTTCAAGACAACTCCGCTGTAGTTGCCGAACTCTATCGTTGAGCTTCCACTCAATGTAATTGCGCTCGAATTCCCGTTGTAATTGAGGTTAAACGACGAAAGGGGGGAATATAGGCCAGGAACCGCGTGAATGTTGATAGTGCCCTGTGCAACTCCAGTCGTTGAGGAATAAGAGCCCGTTACCGAAGAAGCTTCAGAATAATTGTATGGCGCTTGGCTCAACTCACTTTGAGATAACGACTCAGTGCCTGAAAGGCTGAGGGTTGTAACGTTGTTCGCGCTCGTGCTTGCAGTTGCAATCAGCGTCGAATTTGGCTCGCTGCCGGGCGGAAGTATTTCGGAAAAACTGGCATTGACAGCCAACCCTACCGACGTATTGGGATAAATTGTCATTATTATGGACGATGAAGGCGAATCGAGAGATTGCGCAGACGGTCTCATCGGAATACAAGTCAAACTGAGAAGTATCAGAAGTGAAATTGCGACGATTGCTGCTTTCATCAATGATTTACCTAGACGAATCCTCTAGGATCTGCTTTTGCGCTATTTATGATTTCTAGACTCCGAATTCTGAATTCTAATTTTCTTTATTGTTGAGAATTGGAACAGCATTGAGATAGCTCTCAAGCTAGAGATCCGTCTCGCATCTCGTACGTTTTCTTGAGACTGGACGCCAACTCTCGATCATGCGTAGCAATCACAATAGCCGAATTCTTATCACCCAACTCGAGCAACAAATCAATGACTTTGCGCCCTGTGGTTGAATCCAGTTGGCTGGTTGGCTCGTCCGCGAGAATTAGTTCAGGATTATTCACCAAGGCGCGGGCAACGGCGACCCGTTGCTGCTCGCCGAGGCTAAGCTTTTCGGGCCTCCGGTGCTCCTTTCCACCTAGACCGACCGAATCTAAAAGCTGCATCGCCCTAGATCTCTGCTCGTCTCCCGTCTTTGATGATAAAGCCATTGGGAGCTCAACATTTTCAAGCGCTGACAAAGTTGGAAGAAGCTTTAGTTGCTGGAACACGTACCCCATTTTTTCCAGCCTGAATCTTCTCCTTTCAGTCGGCTTGAGATCTTTCACGTTGTGCTCAAGGAAGAAAACATCTCCACTGCTTGGCGTTTCGAGCGCGGCGATTAATCGTAGAAGCGTGGTCTTGCCAGCGCCTGAGGGCCCGATTATACCCAGCGTCTCGCCACTTGAAATTGACAAGCTAACCTCCTGGACTGCTCTTATTCGCTCGGGCCCAAGCTCAAAAGTCTTGGACGCAGAAACAAGACGAGAAACTGTTTGCGCCATTAGTAAAATTTCCTGAGCAAAGCAGTGGTAGTTATTGCGGCAACCAGCATTCCGAATGCGATTATCCCGAGCTCGGATCCCAAAAGAATCGACATTGGAATCACATTGAGAGTACTAAAAATCGACGTCGATATCGGCACTCCTCCGTAATCTCGGAAGAATAGAGCTGTTGCAATCGTTGCAAACCCGAGACCCAGAACTGCGCCAACTAACGCTACGAAAGCTATTTCACTTAGGGTTACCTTCAGGACTGACCATAAGGAGGATCCTATCGCTCTAATAGTTGATAGCTCCTCCTTTTGTTCGCTCAGGTTTACTATAGCGATTACTGCTACGAAAAGAAACGCTACGAAGGTGGCGAAGATGCTTATCCCTTCGTTGAATGCACCGAGAGAATTCGCCAGCGGACTGGTTAAGGACTCGCTGCTCTGCGGGCTGATTGCAACTAGACCGTTAGTATTAGAATTGATATTTTTAATGGCGCTTGTAGAGAGCTCGGGTGCTGACGTAACAAGAAATTCCGAGACCAGCCCATCATAACCTTCCGCCGACTGGGCTGTTTGAAGCGGCATGATGGCGGCATTCCCCAAAATGATATTTGTAGTGTCAACTATGCCGCTAACGCTGAGATTTGAATTCCCAACCCTCACGACCGAGCCGATTCGAAGATTTGAGACTTTAGCGAGATAGGCCCCAACGATCATCTGGTCGTTCGTAGAAGGGTAGGCGCCTGATAGGTCGGGCTTGTTGAGGTTCCCGATAGAGGAGAAATTGCCAAGGGGTATACCAATTGTGACGTTCGCAGGCACGAGCTGGTGAACACTAAAAATAACGAGTATTGGGACCACCGAGGAAACTCCGCTTGCTGCTTGAATCTGATAAATCTCGGTTTGAGGAATTTCTGCCCCCACGGGAAGACCCCCGAGCAAGAGCGAACCCTTCGAGATTACAACAATGTTCGTGCTGTATATCCCGAAGCTCTGGTCTACGATTGTTGTATATCGCTCGGACACAGCGGCTGTGGTGAGAATCAGCGTAATACAGAGGGCAATTCCAATAACGCATATACTCGTTCTAATCGGGCGGCGAAAAGAGTTGCGAAGACCTAGGGTAACAAGCCTCAAAAAGCAAGAACGCTTCCGGTTTGCAAGGGGCCAATTTATCGTTTAGGTTTAGATCTTATGCCAGCTTCAAGCCAATAGCTGAAATCCGCGAGACAATTTTTCAAAAGAAAAATGCAGATAACACTACATCGTTTTTGGAGTAGAACAAAATTCCTTCCAGCAAAATTGCTTACACTTAGGTGACAATTCATGCTTCCGAACAAAGAACCTCTCTGGACCCCCAGCAAGGAAACAATCTCAAGCGCTAACATGACTCACTTTATCGATTTCGTGAACGAAAAATTTTCTCTCAGAGCTGAAAGCTACAAGGACTTGTACGAATGGTCCGTTGAAAGCATACCAGATTTTTGGGGCGCTCTCTGGGATTTTGTCGGAATTATTTCATCCCAAAAGTACGATTCTGTAGTCGAGGATCTCAGCAATTTTCCCGGCACCAACTGGTTCCCCGGAGCGAAACTCAATTTCGCAGAAAACCTCTTGCGCTTCAGAGATTCTAAGGTGGCGCTTTCGTACGTAGACGAAGCAGGGTTCAGGAATTCGCTTTCCTACTCCGAACTTTTGAACACCGTCGCAAGGCTAGCCGAGTCACTTAGATCAATGGGTGTGAAACAGGGAGACAGGGTCGCGGCTTACATGCCAAACAGAATTGAAACTATAGTTGCAATGCTCGCCTCTGTAAGCTTAGGGGCCACATGGGCTTCATGCGGCGCGGAGCTCGGCCCAACGGCGGTACTCGATAGGATCGGACAAATTCAACCAAAAGTGCTCTTTGCGGTTGAAGGATATGAATACAAGGGCAAGGCGTTTCCCCTCTTATCCAACGCGCGAACTGTCGCAAACGGCGTAAAGTCCATCGAGAAAATAGTAGTCACGCAAAGTTTAGAGCATCCATGCGAGCTTTCAGGAAAATTCGTTTCTTTCGGGGGCTTTGTATCGAAAGGGACGCCGCAGCTTCACTTCGAACAACTTCCGTTTAGCCATCCAGTCTACATAATGTTCTCATCCGGCACTACTGGAAAGCCAAAATCGATCGTTCAAAGCGCAGGCGGTGTTCTGATAAATCACATGAAAGAGCTCATCCTGCACGTTGATTTAAAGCGCGAGGATACCATCGCTTTCATAACGTCGCCAAGCTGGATGATGTGGAACTGGGTCGTTAGTTCTTTATCTGTCGGCTCTTCAATGTTCCTCTACGACGGAGACCCCAACTATCCTACCTGGCAAAGGATGTGGAAGCACGTGCAGGAAGAACGCGTTTCGATTTTCGGCTGCAGCGCTAGCTACATCGGTTTTCTTCGTGGGATAAATGCAAAACCCGGTCAGGAATTTGATCTTTCGCGTCTTCGAGAAATTTCGCAGACGGGATCTGCGCTTTCAGAAGACGGCTTTGAGTGGGTGTACTCATCCGTCAAGAAAGACATTCACCTCAATTCCATTTCTGGGGGCACGGACATCAACGGATGCTTCGCAATGGGAAGCCCTACTTTGCCTGTTTTCGCAGGCGAAGTGCAGGCGCCGGGGCTCGGAATGAAGATTGCCGCTTACTGTGAAAACGGAGAGCGCATACTAGACAAGCAGGGAGAGCTCGTGTGCGAGGCACCGTGTCCTTCCATGCCGCTGTACTTCTTGAACGACCCTGGAAACAAACGCTACTTGGATGCTTACTTTGCTTTTTACAGAGATAGAGCAGGAAAGAACGTTTGGAGGCACGGCGATTACGTCGTTTTCCACAGCGATACCGGAGGTCTGACTTTCTACGGTCGATCCGACTCCGTGCTAAAACCGTCCGGTGTGAGAATTGGAACAGCAGAAATTTACAACGTAATTGAAAAAATTCCCTGGATTGCCGACAGCTTGGCCATAGGACAAAACTGGAAGAACGATCAGCGCATCATCCTTTTCGTTCAACTGAGAGAGCAGGGCGAGCTGACTCGAGAGATGAGAAACACGATCATCCAATCTCTTCGAACCCAGGCATCTCCCCGGCACGTTCCGGCTCTAATTTTCATAGTTCCGGGAATTCCCTACACGTTCAGCGGGAAAAAGGTCGAGATTGCGGTAACAAATCTGGTCAACGGCCGCCCGGTGACAAATGTTGACGCCATATCAAACCCAAGCATCTTGAATTATTACGAGAAACTCATTCCTGAAATTCGAGCTGAGTGAATGAATACCACGAAAGAAGCCGCATATCTCTTTGATCACTTCAATGATCTGCAGGATTCTATCAGGATCGTTGCGATACTGTCATCTTCTTGCCTAGAGTGTGCAAGCACTTACAAAGCGCTTAGGGTCAATTTTGAACGATTTGGTTCAAGCGGCAAGTTAAAAGGAATTATAATTTGGAGCCCCTCATCCCCAAATCAAGAAAATGATCCGTCAATTTCTTTCGTCAACGATAGTACTGGACAATTAGCGGACTTGTTCGCAAAGACGCTTGCCGTTAGCAATGGACAAGCTCTGCATTTGTGTCTGCTCTATCCTCCTCGGATCATTTGGGAAGGAGAAGACCAGCTCCCACCATCTCCGGCATTTTGGATGCACCAGTCAAGCGAGCTAGACAAGAAACAGTATTTCGATCCGGCGAGGTTCGAAGAAGAATGCAAGTTTCTGATAGAAGCAGAAGATCCTGATTATTCAGATAAACAAGTCTCTGACGTCTTGCTGAATAAGAAGAAAAAAGGGTCTAGTTAGATGAATAAGAAGAGCATTAGTTTAGGGGCTTTGGTTCTTCGAGTCCGCGATCTGGATTCGATGCTTTCATTTTACGAAGGCGATCTTGGGCTTAAGGGCAATCGAATTGACGGCAAAGTCCTGCTAGCCCCGAAAGAGGGCAGATCATCCGGAGACAAACCACTGCTAATTTTGATCGGCGATTCGAATGCCGCGTCGCCTCAAGAGTACTCCGCTGGTCTCTACCACCTTGCGGTGCTCGTACCTAATCGAGAAAGTCTTGCATCGACCTTTCTCGCTCTAGGAAGCAATGGCGTTTACTTTGAAGGGTTCGCCGATCACATTGTCAGTGAATCACTCTATCTTCGCGATCCAGAAGGCAACGGCATTGAAATTTACAGAGATCGCCCTCGGGACGAATGGTTGTTTGACTCGAAGGGAAAGATTGCGATGGACACGCGCCCTCTCGATATAGATTCGATGATCCTCGAGCTCTCGAAGAACGCTCCCGAACTAAAAGCAAGACCTCAGCCCTTCGCGCTCGGGGCAAGAATTGGGCATATTCATCTCAAGGTAACTGATCTCGATGCCTCGAAGAAATTCTATCAGGAAAAGCTGGGAATGGACATAGTCGTGGATGTAACCGGCGCCTGCTTTCTTTCGTACGGCGGATACCACCACCACGTAGGACTAAACACCTGGCAAAGCCTTGGAGGCCCGCACCATTCAGCAGGAAACGCGGGTCTGGAAAGTTTTACGCTTGAAGATCCGGAGCGGCAACTGTTGGATGAACTTGTAGACAAATCAGACGGCAAGGCAGCGACAGTTCTAGATCCTGACGGAATGAAAATCAACATCGTGTCCTGAATGAGCATTTAGAGCATTCAAATTTCTTCTACCATTTTTCTGATATCGTATCTTTGACCTATTATCTGAATTGGTTCGGAGAATTCCCGCTCCAAGTACTTTGGAATCGCGCGTTTTGGCAGCCTTTCCTCGTAAAGAGCGTCCCGAATTGCACTCTTCAAATTCCGCTTGTTCAAAGCAGGGGGTTCGTAACCCTCTGCTATGTCAACGTCGTATGGGCTGAGAGGTGCTCCTAGTTTTCGAATTCTTCTGAGTTCCTTAAGGAAAAGTTTGCCATGAGTCTCGTTCCTTATCCTCCAGAGCTTTGCGTGGACCATCTCGTGCGCGAGAGATTGCACTATTGACTTTTTCGAAAGGTTCCCGCGAAGGAAAATTTTCCTTTGGCTTGTGTCACAGAAGGCCGAGACATAATGTCCAAAATTCTTGCTCATGGTGCACAGGTACACTTCATACTTTGGCAATCTACCTAGAAAGAATTTGAAATTCAGCGACCGAAACAACGCTTCGAGCTCGTGATCCCTGTCACAGGATCTCTGAACGAAAGGGTTGTAGTCGATCTCGGGATGCAATTTCTCAGAAATGAATCTGATCAAATTCTCAGCGTACTCGAAAGCCTTTATTTTCCCAAGTTAGAAAATCTTGCAATGATTACCAAACCAGCTCACGAGATCGAAATCAAGGTGCCCTATGGAGACATCGACTGGCTGGGGCACGTAAACAATGCAAAGTATCTAACGTATTTCGAAACCGCGCGAGCCGAACTAATGTTCAGGACTTTCGGCAAAGAAGAAGGCAAAAAGTGGCTTGATGTAATTATTGCGCGAGCAGAAATTGATTTCAGAGCAGCCGCAATGTGGAACGACGTTCTGATTGTCAAAGTCAGACCCGTATCGATTGGAAATTCGAGCTGGACTTACGAGTACGAAATTGAACTCTTGGAAGGCAAGCACGGAAGAGGCAAGCTCATCGCACAAGGAAAAACAGTTCAGGTCGCATATGACTACAAATTGAAAAAATCAGTACCAATACCAAGCAGTTTTCGCAAACTATTGATCAATCAAATCGAAGAAACGAGGGACAACTAGAAATCAGGCAATCCGTGGGAGGGTTTGACGGTACCCAGATTCTCCTTGAAAGCTTTCGCTATTTGAAGGGAAGGATAGAGACCTATTGGCTGCCTTTTTCGGGGAATCTGATAGTTGCGCGAAATTCAAGTTCGAATGAAATGCCATTTTCAACTGTCGAAGTTGAAAGTTTGAATTTCTCAATATCGAATCTGGTTCCTTGGGCGATTGACGAGATTTGCTTCGAGATGCTCTGGATTGGACTGCTTTCTTCCTCTTTCTTGGCTGCAACTACTGTGCTTTGCATAGCAAGCTAACGCTGGAGATAGAGCAGTATAAAAAAATTGGCGGAGATTTCTATGTTTTGAAAAAACAATCCTTTGCTTTTCTACGATGGAGGCGTTAGATTTTTGATCACTTCCAGAGCTTGGAGAAGTAGCTGGCTCTTTACCGGTTCCTCCAGTTCCGCTCTCGCCCACACCTTGACCACCACCTGGTAGGTGCCAATTCCCGTATCGATAACCTGAATCTCAAGCTTTTGTGGATGGATCCCAATTTGGTCCGCACTTTTCTTGACCGAAGCCTCAAGCTGGGTCTTGAATTGCTGAAAGCTGATCTTCCGATCAATGTCCATCCTTATCCGGACGGTTCTTATGGAGACTTTGGTGTGGTTCAAAATCAGCGCGTTAATCATCTGAGAGTTTGGAACGACTGTCGGAACTCCCTCGTCAAGAAGCAAAGTTGTGTAAAAGATTCCTACATCGGCCACTATTCCAGTATATCCGGGATACAGGGATTCGTGAGCATAGGTCGGGCCAAGAAGGCCGTAGCTTGAAATCACCATGGTTATTCTATCCCCGATTTCAAAGGGCTTTGAGAAAAGAAGGGATACACCGGCAAAGATGTTCCCGAGGACTTGCTGGGCTGCAAGACCGAGAACGATTGCTATGAATCCCCCAGCAAGGAGTGCCGACGTAAAGCTCGGCAGATAGCCTAGGATCCCAATTGCGGCTATGATTATCAAAATTCCTCCGATGATGAGGATGAAGTTCCTGACCCCTCGACCACGAGTGATTCCGATGGTCGGCTGAGCAATGCGGAAAACGAGAGATGTGAAAACCCTTATTCCGAGAACCCCACCCACGAGCAAGATGACGAGGTAAATCGGAGTCGGGTAAAAACCGGGATGGATTCTACGGTAATACGCCGTTATGCCCGTGGCAAGAACTGAACCAATCAATATCAGCAAGAATTGGAGCAATCGTATTTTGGTCGAAACTGTCTTTTGTTGCTGGTCCGCTTGCATAATCGCTCGCGATCTTCTGCCCCTTCGAGCGAAAGCCATTGAAAGATTGAACGTTATTAAAACTATGATTCAGGTGGAAGTTAGGCACTAGGACGAACAGTTACAAACTTCGGATGAAGTAGAATCGTATTTTTGAAAAAGATCAGAACCATTCCTAAACAATTGGAAATGGAAGAGGAATGTCGACCCATGGGAGTAACAATTTCCTTATTGTGAGCTTCTGCAGAGGAAGGTAGCGCTTTATCCTTCTTGCCTCACACGTCGAATCTTGCTATCCAGAGTCTAGGTATACTATAGGAACTTCCCGGCTCTTAAGCCTTTAGGATAGTTCGTGCAGATTTGGAAATTGCGAACATCACACGAAGGCTAGAAATTGAATCTGGAGCGTCAATTCGGAGCAAGAGCTCGCAGGGTCCTCACAGAGTCTGCCACTTCTTCCTGAGATGAAATTCTCATCCCGAGCACAGGGGTAATGCCCTGAAGCGCTCCTATCTTTCTTCGAATATCCTCTGGGCTGCCAAGAAGACAGAGTTCATCGACCAATTCTTGGGATATGACATCAATAGCTCTTTCTTTTTCGCCGCGGCTGTGAGCTTCCTTTACCTGTTCAACAATTTCAGAAAATCCCGAATCCGCTAGCACCTTGGCGTAATATTCTCCCATGGAAGAAATATAAAACGAGACGCGCTTTTTCATGGAGAGCAGAGCCCTTTCTTCGTTTGAACTGTTCGTGACTTCCGTAGGGATCATAGCGACGAGTTCCCTGACCCCATTTGAAGAAGAAGAATTCAATTGATCCAAGGCATGCCCGAGTTTTTTCATCGAGTAGAAGATCACGATCGCTCCTTCCGAGATCTCCCCAGCCAAGCGCAAACTCTTGTCGCCGAGGGCTGCAAGATAGATCTTAAAGTCATCAGTCCGGGGGATTTCCATGTATGCCCTGAAGCGACTCAGGTTTAGCACCTTTCCTTTGTAGTCTACAATTTCGCCCTTGACGACCTTTTTGATGACTTCGACGTACTCTCTCATCCTCTCAAGAGGGTGGTTGAATTTTACCCCATGCCAATCTTCGATGAGGCGCTTGCCGCTTGTCCCCAGGCCGAGGGAGAACCTCTTTGGATCGATTTGCAATAGAGTCAGGCTTCCCATTCCTAGGAGGGCAGCAGATCGCGAGTATGTGTTCAGGACGCCCGTTCGCACTTTGATGTGCTTGGTCCGGTCCAAAACATGCGCGCTGGTAGCAAAACCTTCCGTGCCCCAAGCTTCGGGAATCCAAAAGGAATCGTAACCTAGTTCGTCAGCCACGCGGGAGAGTTCGCTAATCCCGGCAATACTTGCGCCTCTCCAGTCAAAGGTCACTCCCAGCTTTGTAGACATGATAGTCCAATGCGCTAAGAACGTGCATTTGAGGGTTCCCAGACTTGGTCCTGGCGATGGAAGACCAAAATACAGCAAGCAAAGCGCGTGTTTCTGAATTTATTCAACACAATTCTGCGCTACTAGTTGCTTTGAAACAACGAAAGATGAAACAAAGGAAAGAATAGTCAGTACGAGTTTCGCACACCACCGGCGTTTATCTTGAGATCCTAACTTTTTCCCAATCTTCCTCTAGCAATATCGCTTCCATGCTGTGCTCTCCTGTGTTTGATATCGTTCCTTAGAATGTAAGAGAGGGGAAAGAGTCCCGACAAGAATACGACCGCTCCGCTGCCAGTGCCCATTGTCACTGCGGCAGTCTGTACCTTCTCAGCTTCAAGCTTTTGCGTCGCAATTTCTGCAACCTCATTTGCGCTTGGATTAGATTGATCTATAGATGAACTTCTGAACGATGCCTTTGTGGATATTAAGATATGCGAAGTCGACTGGACAGAAATGGTTTGTTGAGTGGAAGTTAAGTTTGTGGAAGTAATCAAAGTCGAATTTGTAACGGTCGAAGTCGAGTTAGTGAAGGTCTCTGTCGTGTTCGAGGAGCTCGTGGTGCTTGTCGAGGACTGAGTCGAGGTAGTCGTCGATTTGGCGGCAGAGTCGCAAAGGTTAGAATCCGAAGGGCCGGGGGGAGCACTCGTAGAAGAGCACTCGCCGAATGCACTTTTGACCAAGTCTATCACGCTCACTGAGAAAGGCAAGAGTCCAGCATCTTGGTTCTCTGCGTCAGTTCCTCCGCTTCCCTGATTTGCCGCGTCGTACGCATTAGGCAGGCATCCCGAGCTGCCAACAGGACAAGTGTACGCTGCTTGCACCGCCCAGAGTTTTGCTTCCATCGCGTTGAACGCCGCAGCGTATGTCATCGTCCCAGCATCAGTTTTGACGGAGCTAGTATCCGTGTCCATCCCGAGCACCCGCATCACGAACATAACCTGTCCGAGCTGCCACGTCGAATAAGTGTTCGAGGCACCGCCAGCCCCGACGCCGCCTACGCCGTTCCCGTCCCAGGTTCCGATTAGAGCATTTGCGCACGTCGTGGCACTGTCAAGATTTCCCCGCAAATATTCGTCAATGCACTGCGGGGCAACGACGTCCACAGGACCGTTAAAGTTCTGGGTTCCTAGGCTCAGCGTTGCAATATCGGCCTTAATTGCGTAGGCCTTGCCGTCCGACAAAGTGCCCGTTGTGATTATGAAATGCTGATCGCCGGGCGCCCCGATTGGAATTGGAATTGCAAAGAAAGCTTCGTACCGAAAGCCTGAGAGCCAAGTCCCCTGCTCCGAGGCGGGGATGCTCTTCGAGGTGAACTCAAAGTTCAAAGGATCTTTCGGGCACGAAGTAGTTCGCCACTCGACCGGCACATACACTGAATTGCATCCGAGGATCTTGTTTATGCACGCATCTGCAACCGACGCGTAGCCAAAGTCCGTCAAAGTAGCGCAGGTCGGAAGGTTGTCCGAGGTAGTCCAGAAGGCATCGGCGCAATCTACCGTTACTCCTCCGTTTGAATCGATGCAACCAGGGGTTGGATCCGTTGCAAGCATGTTGACTTGAGAATTGTACATATTGTTCACGACCCAGTCGGCGACGGCCTGCGAATGAGAATTAGCATAAGGGTTCGTTTGAGCTTCGGCAACTGGCTCGAGTCCAGAGGTTTGCCCTTGGATGCCAGACAAAGCGGCAAAAATGACAATAAAGAAGATCGCGAAGAGGGCAATCGAGAGCCCGGTTGTCTTTCTTACCAAAAAAAAATCAAAACTCCGATTGAATGGAGTACTAAAACGAGATCATTGTATATCAAAGACGTGCAACTCGTCTCCGGATCCTTAACTAGAGATCCCGAGTCTATTTTTGCCGCGGCAACTATGAGTGCCCTAAAACTATTTTTATAAAAAGCCCGGTAATATCTCGGCAACGAGAAAGACGTTGAGCTATTGAGAAAAAATGTTGCCCAATATGAGAATAATTTAACCATTCTCTGGCCGAAATTTTGCGTTTAGGGTGCAACGTGAGCTCAGGAAATTCTGAGAGTCTATTTTATCTCCGAAGAGGAAAATACTGAGTGGCTACTTTAGACAGAACTGCATTAGCTGCTTGTACAGCGGCTTTATCTCCGTAGCCGTGCCAGAGAGCTGAAGAAACGTGGTGCCTTGAATTTCGATGACACCCTGCTTTTTTATGAGTCCCTTTTCCTTGTAGGTTATTCCCTGCAGCTCGTCGAGCTTGGTCATCACGACGTCTTCGTTCTTCGATATGCGCCCTCTTTGAGCATAAAGAAGGATCCGTCCGTTTGTAAGAATGAGTCGATAATTCTTTCCTCCGACTTTCACGTACGACGAGCTCTGAAATTTTATCTCTTCCTGCGGAACTATGAAGTCCTGTATCAAGATTCTTCGAATATAGAAACTGTTGATGTGGTATGTAATTATTGAGAGGCTCAATTCCGAATCTGAGATCTATCGAAACGAGTGATTATTATTACACGCAAATTCGCATTTTCACAAAAATATTTCGAGTATCGATAATAGCGGTGACAAAGCAGTTCAAGAGCGTCAGAAGTTCATCAATTGAATTTTCCTTGTTATCAACAGAAACCTTTTGCTCTAAATTTAAGTCGTCTAAGTTGCATTCCAGAAGCGTGACAAACAGTCTTTCCCCCTCCAATCATTGCAAATATTCAGCAGCAATTCAGTTTTGAAGAAAGCTTGTTAAATATCGATCAATTTTAGCGAAGGAAGCGTGTTGTCATTCCAAAATTGAAAATAATTTCCTTTCTCTATCCAGGCGGTGAAGCTTCTAAGCAGGTTCCGGAATTGCTCGGCTGTGCGGAAAACGCCCTGGGGCTCAAGCCCTTCCTGAAGGAGAGGGGACACGAGCTCCTGTCGCTTGTTGACAAGGAAGCCGACTTGGATAGGAATTTGCCAGACACGGATATCCTGATCACTACGCCGTTCTGGCCCGCTTATGTTACCCGAGCAAGGGTAGAGAAAGCTCCGAAGCTCAAGCTCATTCTAACTGGAGGGGTGGGATCTGACCACATAGATCTGGCTGCCGCAGCTGATCATAACATCACGGTGGCAGAGATAACGGGCTGCAATGTAGTTAGCGTAGCAGAGCATGCGGTCATGCAGATTCTTACGCTCGTCCGGAACTACCTCCCGGCCTACAAACAGGTCCTCGACGGTAGATGGGACATCGGTGAAATCGCCTCAAAATCACACGATCTCGAGGGTAAAATCGTAGGGATCGTGGGTGCGGGAAGAATTGGGCAGAGGCTTGCGATAAGACTGCGCGGCTTCGACGTTCCAATGCTATACTACGATTTTAGGCGCCTCAGCACCGTCGAGGAGCAAGTCCTCGGGATCAAGTACGCGCTTCTCGACGACCTGATACCCAAGTGCGACGTGATATCAATCCACTGCCCGCTTACGCCGGAGACCGACGGGCTGTTCAGTCGAAAGCGTCTGTTTGCCATGAAGAAGGGGTCTTATCTTGTCAATACTGCAAGGGGAAAAATCGTTGAAACTCTGCCCCTCGTCGAAGCGCTCGAAAAGGGGCACCTCGCAGGATACGCGGGCGACGTCTGGTATCCGCAGCCAGCTCCGCCCGATCACCCCTGGCGGCATATGCCAAATCACGCGATGACCCCGCATGTTTCCGGCACTACGCTCGAAGCTCAAAAGCGCTATGCGGATGGAGTCAAAGACTGTCTCCAGCGCTTTCTAGATAATCGCCCGATCGAAAGAGACTATCTAATAGTCGAGGGCGGGAAAATTGTTAGCCCGAGCTACGCCTACGCTTACAAGAAAGCATGAGCTAGAGTCACTTGCTGCTATCTTTTTCTTTGAATGGCTCATCGGCCTCGAGAAAATCTTCTTTTTCTGAAAGGGATTCTGCTATCTTTGAGTCCTGATCACTTGACATTCTAACGTAGCACGTCTGCACGAAAATAGATTCCGTAGTGCCTGTCTTATGGGAGTACTTTGTAAATGTCCTCGGGCCCATTTTGATGCGTTCAACGCTATCGAATTTCTGACCACATTTGGGGCAGACATCCTTTCTATCGATCAAGGATTTCTTTACGTTGTCAATGGGTTAAAAATAGTCCTATTTGGGAAACAGCCCCCAATGACGTGCTTTGCATTTTACAATACTTTCGCGTCGCTCAAACCGCATTCCTTACAGGCATACTTGATAAATCGCACAGTGCGCTCTCGAGCCTCCATTTCAGCACCACAGCATAGACATAGGACCCTGAGATCGACCACGCCAATCAATTGTCTTTATTCATCGCCCCAGGTATCCGTAGATTAGCCTATCTAGCTAAGCCACAGAAAATAATCATAAACTTTTGTATTTTCGAAATTAACCCATCGTACGGTGAGTTAATATTTAATTTACATCCGGAGCTTGCATATTCAATGAAATTTGGTTTTATAATCCCTGGCGGTAGCTCGCAGCAAATTGTCAAGCTCGCAGCTGAAACCGAGAAAGCTGGTTGGGATGGAGTATTCTACTACGACGACATTTACACGGACAGCAAGACCGAAATGAGCGCAGCCTGGCCAATAATGGCTGCAATCGCAGTATCTACGAAGAAGATCAAATTCGGCTCTATTCTGACGGCGATTGGAAGACGGCGTCCGTGGGAAGTCGCGAGAGAATCTGTCACAGTAGATCAACTATCCAATGGCAGGTTGATCCTTCCAACAGGGCTTGGTTGGGTTGGTGATGGTGCCTACACAAAAGCTGGAATGGAATCAGATAGAAAGATTCGAGCCGAGCTTCTTGATGAGGGTCTTGAAATAATTGACGGACTTTGGAGTGGGAAACCCTTCGCTTACAAGGGAAAGCACAACCACATCAAGACGATGACGTTCATACCCAGACCTGTTCAGAGTCCTAGGATTCCAATTTGGGTTGTTGGAGCGTGGGGTAAATCAAAATCTGTTTTGCGCGTCCTAAAATACGATGGCTTGATTCCGGTGATAAAGAAACCCGACGGATCCCACGAAGAAGTTAGACCCAAGAAGATTCGCGAGATGAAAGAGTTTGTGTCAACGAAAAGAAAGATCAGAGGGAACTGCAGGAAAGATTTTGACATAATAAAAGATGGAGTGACACCCTCTAACGAGAGAAAAGCTGGAGAAATTGTTGAGCCCTTCGCAGAAGCAGGTGCTACTTGGTGGACTGAAATTATGTGGGGTACTAAGAAATATCAAAAAGTTCTAGAACGAGTTCAAGCCGGTCCTCCAAAATTCTAAAGACGTGATTCCTCGGATTCTCGTGATCGTATTTTAGGCCGCGATCCTTCAAAAAGTAAGGTAAGTGGGAAGAACGGTTGTTCTATTCCCTTCGCTGAATTTGATTTAGAGATCTACCACTGTTATTTCTTCAGAAGGCCATTTTGTCAGGACTTCGCATCCACCCGAAGTGACGCGGACCATTTCCTCTATTCTTACCCCTCCATCATGCGGTCTGCCGTCTTGGGTTTCAACGGCGAAAGTCATGTTTTCTTCTATCTTTTGGGGGAACTCAAAGGAGAAAGCCCTGCTGATATTCGGTGGTTCGTAGAGCGAGAGTCCGACGCCGTGGCCCCATTGATTCGCTATTGCTTCCCACTCATTCCTGTAGCCCCACTCCTTTGTGGAGTCTGGCCACTTTTCTGCGAGCTCAGCCGTCGTCGCTCCCGGCTTGATCGCCTTAATGGCTGAGTAAAGCCAGTCGTATGTTCTTCGATAGTATTCCTTTTGCTTTTCACTGGGCTGCCCGCAGCTAAAGACTCTGTACCAATCGGCAAGGTATCCGTTCCAAGCAAGTCCTCCGCAGTCGAAGGTAACAATTTCTCCAGGTCTTACCAATCGGTCCGTATGGAATTTGAAATTCGGCCAACCGTAGTGACCCGAACAGACTGTAAATCCTATGATGTCATCCACGCCAAGAGACCAAGCGACCTTTGACCCCACACCAACCAAGTCTCTTTCGGTGACGCCGGGGCGAATTGATCTCTTTACCTCGGCAAAGACGGCTTCGGAAATCGCGCAGGCAATTCTCATGCACTCCACCTCGTCTTCTGTTTTGATCTTTCTAGCGTCGACCATAGCCGTTTGTCCGTCAACGGGCTCGATACCAACGGATTTCAGTCCTCTTAGAGCATAACCGTCTTGAATATCGAGACCAATTCTTCCCCCCGTCACTCCTCGCTTTGCAAGTTCGCTTTTGATGTCCTCTGCCCAGCGCTTCGCAATCGTCTCTGGCCATGCTCCGGTGGAACCCCTGAGCCATACGATAGCTGATTTTATGTTCCCGTCGAGCCAGGGAGCTTCTTCGAGCATCGTGTACTGGATGTCACCGTGCTCGTAAAGCAATGGTATTTGATCCCGCACCAAGAGGGCATACCTCCATCCCGGCACTCTTATCATCCATGGAGGAGTTGCTGTGCTGGTGGTGTATCGAACGTTCGCTAGATCTAGTAAAATTAGAGCATCAAGATCCTTTTCCTTCATTTGCTTGTGGGCTTTTGCTAAGCGCTCTTTTCTCATCCTGTCAATGTTAACGCCCATTCTCCAATCGTACGCGTTCCTGCCATAGGACATTCTTGAATCGAATTTCTTCGTGTATGGATGTTAATAAATAAGAATTTGCCCACGCGTCTTGCGAGCTTGGCAAACTACCCACCTTAGCTTGCTTCAATTCTAAACAACATACGAGCAAGAAAGAAATGACAGTATCTGAAGTAGCTCTCGGCGATCTCATTTTATCGCAAAAACTCGAACCTGATCTTATCATAAAAAAGGGCAATCTTGTTAATGTCAATTCTTCTGAGATCTACGAGACAAGCGTTGCCGTTGTGGGGGATAGGATTGCGCTCATCAGCGAAGAAGCTATCGAGTTTGAGGGAAAAAGGGCTCGAGTAATAGAGGCTCGAGGAAGTTATCTAACGCCTGGGCTAATCGACTTCCACTTCCATGTTGGCCCCACATGTTTGGCACCGGGCAATATATCATCAGCACTTTTAGGGCATGGAACCACAGCAATTGCTACGGATTTCTACGAGTACGCAGCGACCGGAGGAGTAAGAGCTCTCCGGTTTGCCCTAGACCAAGCAATAGGCTCAACACTCAAGATCATCTTCAAGGTCCCTATGATGGCGCTTCTGCAAAACAGTCCGTATGGAAACACGGGAAAAATATCTACGGCGGATCTTTTGGCAGTTATGAACTGGGAGGAGACGCGGGGCCTGTGCGAGGTTCAGACCAATCTACTTTCTAACAAATCCATCAGGCGGATACTTGAAGCAGCTAGGGCACGTAAGCTTGCCCTTTGCGGTCACATGATCGGATTTGAAAATCGAGGAGCTGCTCTCCTTACGACGCTCGCACCTTCCCCTTCTGATCACGAATCGGTTACTGCGGAAGAAGCTGTGCAAAAGGTTCGTGCGGGTTTGAGGATTGCGGCAAGAGAGGGTTCGGCCGTAACCAATCTGTCAGAAGTGATTAGAGCGATAACGCAATTCAAGCTCGATCCTGAACAATTCACGCTGTGCACCGATGAAATCGACCTCCTGCACCTCGAGACTAAGGGACATGTTGACTATGCGGTGCGAAAAGCCATTGCCGAAGGCGTGTCTCCGATCGACGCAATCAAAATGGCTACTTTAAACGTCGCCAGGTTTTACCACCTGGAATCAGAGCTCGGTAATATTGCCGTAGGGCGAGCCGCAGATATTGTCATTTCAAAAGATCTGCGGAATTTTAGAGCAGACAAGGTTGTCGCTAATGGCAGGATAATGGGTGAGAAATCACGATTCAGACGGCAAAGATTCCCGCGATTTGTGAGAAATACGATCAAACTTCGAAAGAAAATCTTCCAAAATGATCTAATCGTCATGACTAATCGTTCAAGGGAACAGGTTCAAGTCAACGTTATCCTGGCTGTAGAAGGTCAGATTACGTCTAGCTGGGGTAAAGCCACACTTTCTATTTCTGAGAATGGACGCGTACTTTCCGATAGCAAATCTGACGTGCTTCACGTCTCTCTTGTAGAGAGGTACGGGTATGGTCGGATTGGGAATGGATTCGTCTCCGGTTTTGGATTAAGGTCGGGAGCCGTTGCTCAGTCACTCGCCCCTGTGCCTGAGAATGTTATCTCCGTGGGAGCTAATACAGAAGACATGGCTCTTGCTTTTAATCGAATAGCAAGAATCGGAGGGGGAATTGTTCTCGCGAACAAGGGAAAGATTCTAACCGAACTCGGACTTCCGATTCTCGGTATTGCATCGGAAAAGCCATTCCGCGATGTTACAAAAGAATACAAGAAGTGCCTTTACGTCTTAAGGAATGAACTGGGCTGCATATTGAATTCGCCATTTCTAACTCTGATGGCGATGGCAGATCCACACATACCTGAGCTGAAGATAACCGAATATGGTCTGGTCGCAAATGCGACGCTGCAAAGAGTGAATCCGATAATTTGCGAGTGAGAAGTTGAAACAGTTTGAATCCAGCAGAAATTAACAAAGCCATAATGAGCGTCCTGACGGTGAGAGATTACGCCCCGAGGCGGCTCGCACCGGAGAGCGCGATAAGGAGAATACTCGAAGCCGCAAGGATGACTGCTAGCGCGCACAACAGACAGACCTGGTACTTTGTCGTAGTCAAAAACAAAGAAACACTTCGGAAGCTTACTAGACTTTCGAGAACCGGCGAACATATCGTCGGAGCATCCTTTGCGATTGTCATTGTTACAAATCCATCCAACCGCTGGCACAGGCTTGACGCCGCGAGGGCAGTTCAAAGTATGGCAATACAGGCATGGTCAGAGGGACTCGGCTGCTCCTGGGTCGGGACGATCGACAGAAATGAGGTCAAGAAATTACTATCAATTCCAAAAAATTTGTACCTGCTGACAATACTCCCCTTCGGTTATCCGAAAAGTAGGTTGAAGGGGAACAAGAAGAATCGAAAGCAGCTATCCGAAGTTGCTTTCCGCGATCGATTTGGAAGATCGCTCGCTCAATAGCTTAAAGTCATTACGAAATTGAAAATCAGAAATTATTCAGAGCATAAGCTAGTGGAAATTCAGCTCAAACTCTGTGGGTTTCACCAATTATTCATATTCTTCGAAACGCTTGTGGAATCACCCGGGTGATTATGAAGGGATTTCATGCTGCTCGGTTACTAGTCCAAGCGCTCTAGGAAACGGAGCACCACATTGCTAAATTCTTCCGGTTGTTCCAAGGGATAAAAATGACCGCACTCGGGAATTATTTTCATGTATGAATCTGGAATTTTCTTCGACATCTGCTCGGCATCCTGAAGAGGAGTTCGAGCATCGTAATCGCCCACTACGATCAGGGTCGGAGCAAGGATCTCGGAAAGATGAGCAGTAAGGTCAGCCTCTACTAGCCCCCGGGCTATTGCGGCGTAACCATCTTTACCGTGATTTTCGAGCATGGCCCTAAATCTTGCTACTTTTTCAGGATGCTGTGCCCGAACCGAAGGAGCAAACGACGCTTCTGTCATTTGAAACGTTTTTTCAACGAGAACCTTCATCCCCTGTTCCTCTGCTAGCGTGGCTCTTTCCCGGAATAGCTGCGCCGCAGCGGGTTGGAGTTTTGGGGTAGAGCCAACGTGGACTAGCGATCTAACTCTTTTCGGCGACTTCAGATAGAACTCCGTTGAAATCATCCCTCCGAGTGACCATCCTATCAAGTGCGCATTCTCTATACCAAGCTCGCTCATTAAAGAGTCCAAATCTGCTGCCCAGAGTTCGATTGAAAGGGGAGGTGATCTCGGAAACTCTGACTTGCCCGCTCCGCGCAGGTCATATGCCAGCACTTGGAACTTCTTTTCAAAATATGGCACGACCTCGGCCCACAGTCTAAGGTCGGCGCCGATTCCATGAATGAGAATTACGGTTTCCCCATTCCTTCGCCCGGAGAGCTCGGCATTGAGATCTATGCCATTTGCTCGGACGATCATGAAGACCTAGTCCAAGTTTGCAACGATGAATTTCAGTTCAGTTAGCTCTGTGATTGCAAGGCTGACTCCTTCTCGTCCGAGCCCGCTTCTCTTTATTCCTCCGAAAGGAGCGTTATCCCAACGAACGTTCGTTCTGTCATTGATCAGAACTGCCCCCGCTTTGACCTTCTTCGCAAGCTTCAAGCCTCTCGCCAAGTTAGAAGTGAAAATGGATGCCTGGAGCCCGTAAACCGTACCGTTAGCTATCGCAAGCGCGTCTGAATCATCGCTCGCGCGAATAACCGGAGCAACCGGTCCAAAAATTTCTTTTTGCGCGATTTGCATGTCTTGGTTTACTTGATCGAGGAGAGTTGGCGCGAAGAAGAATCCGTGGGAATACTCTGCCGTTTCGAGTCTTTTCCCCCCTTCAACGAGTACCGCCCCATTGTTTAGAGCATCTCCGACGAGCTGCTCGATCTTGTTTAGACCTGACTGGTTTATGATAGGCCCAACATTGGTAGTCCTCTCCAACGGATTTCCGACTTTGAGGTTCTTTACGATCGTCGAAAAGGTCCTGACAAATTGGTCTCTCGCACCGTCTTCAACAATGAGCCTTTTCGTCGCGGTGCAGACCTGACCAGAGTAAGCGAAAACGCCCACTGCCGCTGCTTTGGCTGCCTTTTCAACGTCAGCGTCGTCAAGAATAATCATGGGGTCGTGGCCGCCGAGCTCAAGGATTGTTCTCTTGTTTGTCGCGGCTGCCTTCTCGGCAATCAGTCTTCCAGTCGTCGTGTCACCTGTGAAGCTTATCGCGTTGACCTTTGGACTTTCGACTATTTCCATGCCTACCTCCGAACCTGATCCTGTAACGACATTCAAGATTCCAGGAGGCAGCCCTGCTTGCTCGAACAACTTCGCAATCATAATCCCTGGCAAAGGACCGTCACTCGGAGGTTTTGCCACAACTGTGTTTCCAGCAGCCAGAGCGGGGGCGACCTTGTGCAACAAAAGATTCAGAGGGAAGTTGAAAGGAGAAATCGCACCAACGACGCCTATCGGTTCTCGAAGTGTAAAACCAAGGCGATTCTTATTCCCCGGTGGAAACGGATGGGAATCGAGAGGTATCGTTTGACCGTAGAGCCTTTTAGCCTCCTCCGCGGCGAAGGTAAGCACAAGAGCTGCTCGTGCGGTTTCCGCCTCGGCGTCGGCGATGGGCTTCCCGACATTTAGAGCAATTAGCTTCGCCATGTCAGCCGAGTTCGATTCTAGGAGCTGCGAGACCTTGTAGAGAATCTTCGATCTTTCATAAGCGGTCATGTCCTCCGCCTTGGATCTAGCGGCGACAGCGGCGTCAATAGCTCTCCGCGCGTCTTCAACAGTTCCCTTTGGGAAGGTATCAATAGTTTCGGATGTAGCCGGGTTGATAGCCTTCAGAGTTTCATGGTTTTGAGAATCAACCCATTTTCCTTCAATGAACATTTGAGCCAAGAGTCCAACACCTCAAACGCTGTTGACTAGAAGTTCCTTTCTTATTTACCTAACCGACAGCCGCGATTGCTTCAATCTCGACGAGTAGATCCGGATGCCATAGTTTTGACACCTCGACTATCACCGATGCGGGTGGTGATCTTGAGAAGTGCTTGTAGCGCGCTTCCGCGATTTGGTCCAGCTGCTCTAGATTTCTAACGTAAACCGTCACCTTGACAACATCGTCCATTGTCGCTCCTTCAGATTGCAGTATCGCTTTTATTTGATTTAGAGCAAACTCGGTCTGGAGAGTCGCGTCGCCTTTGGCTGCTCCGCCCAGCTTTGGATCCCAAGTTTGACCCGAGACAAAGATGAGACGCTTTGGATCCTCGACGCTCACTGCTTGGGAATAGTAAGGCCGGATTGGTTTCGAAGCCGATTCAATTGAAATTAATTTCTTTTCCAAGAAAGATCTTCTCGTAAAGATTCCTGCGATTCATTTTATGGCTTACGACAGAGTAGTAACTTCTAGCTAAGCTCAATGGTACAAAAGTACAATCAAAAAATAAACCAAGTAAATACTTCCCTTTCCAAAAGAAGTAGAGATAACTAAAATTAAATAAGGATCGAGCGGTTTCCCTATCTGGGCGTGACCAAGATTTGAGTACTAGCATTTCTTCCAAAGCCCGCGAAAATGAAAGGCGTGTTTTGATTAGCGGGGCAACGCTGATTGACGGTACAGGAAAGACAGAACCTCTGGACAATGCATCGATTGCAATTCAAGGGGATCGAGTCGTCTTTGTCGGAAAGACATCAGAACTGGGAAAATTTGCTCATGCAAAGACAATTGATGCCTCAGGCAAAATCCTGATGCCGGGAATGGTCGAAAGCCACTTCCACATGTTTCTTGATACTGAATATGCATCAGGGGCTCAGTCTGATATTGATATTGCCCGTCCTGCTCAGTGGATGATACTATCTGCTGTTAGGGCGTGTGCCATGGCACTGAAATGCGGCTACACGAGCGTCGTTGGAGCTGGTTCTGGGTACAGCATTGATTTCTGGGTCAAACAAGCCGTTGACAAAGGGATCTTCTCGGGACCGAGAATAATTCCTTCCAGCAGAGAAATTACCAGCACCGGCGGTTATACTGACTGGGCACCTTCTTGGTGGCCGAAGGTCGATGGCTTGGGACTGGTAGCTGATGGACCGCAGGAAACGCTGAAAGCTGCTAGAAAAGTGATGAAGGACGGTGCGCAGATTGTAAAGATCTATCCGAGCGGCGATGGCGGATTCATCGGAACTTTCCACCCGTATTTTCACGATTGCAGGAGAGAGCG
>JASHSF010000138.1 GCA_030036955.1 Nitrososphaerales archaeon | reverse complement strand
GACTGGAACTGCCTAAATTCGGGGAATTTTTTCCCCTCCTTTTTCTTTAAATGCCAAATTGGCCCTCCTGTTGAGGGTTCCCTCTACTAATAGAAACCTAGTTTTTTCAATAAACCGATGAACCTAACATTGGCGCGTATATCGTCGTAAGCAGGATCGACCTTTATTGCGTCTAGCGAAGCAAAATCTCGATCATCATAAGCTTTCTCCAAGAGATCCAGGGCTTCTTCTTTTTTTCCCAAAGCCAAGTAGATCTGAATAAACACCTCAGCTGGAATGAATTGTTTCTTTGATAGCTCCAAGTAATCGTTCAAAATTTTCAAAGCTTCTTCTCTTCTTCCCGATTTTGCATATGCGCAAGCTAGGTCTCCCAAATACAAATCCGCTTTTCCCTTTGAAGGGTTTACACACATTTGAAACTCGGATACTGCTTCATCGAGCATCGATTTCTGAATGTAACACCATCCAATTAGACCATGCATTTGAGTAAAGTCGGGATCGAAGGAAAGTACTTTTCTCGCATGTTCTATTGCCTTATCGTAATCTCGTTTATCATACAGCAGCCAACCCATAGCCTGTCTATTCGCTGTCCTTGAAAGAGGGTTCAGATCCAAAGCTTTCGTTGCTTCAAGGAGTGATTCGTCGAATCTTGCCATACAGCGGAGTATGATAGAGTAAGCTTCGTGGGCTTCTGCAACTCTTGGATTGAGGGCGATTGATCTTTTTAATTCCTCTTCGCTTCCAACTCGATCCCGGGAGATCCATTTGATGTGGCCAAGTGCAGAGTGAGCTTCAGCTAGACTTGGATCAAGCTCAAGCGCCTTCTTTGCCGCTTCATCAGCTTTCGGAAGTGCTTCGTCAAGCGAGGAGAGACCAAAACCCACAAGTCTAGAATAACTGTCTGACAGCCAAGCGTACGCAACTGCGTAAGAAGGATCTAGTTTGATGGCTCTGTCAAAATACTCGATAGCTGTTTGCGGGTCTGACTGATTGATGCTGTAATACATCCCTTTCAAGCAATTTGCGTGTGCCTCACTGCTCTGAGTTGGTTCCCTTTCGATTTGCTCACGTTCTGCCACCAATAGCTTAACTCTAAGGGCATCAGCCACGGTCTGAGAAATGTCGCTCTGAATTTCGAATACGTCCTTGAGCTCGCGGTTGTAGCTCTCAGACCAAAGATGATCTCCCTTCATCGAGTCTATCAGCTGCACGGTAATCCGCAGTTTGTCTCCAGCCTTTCTTACGGATCCTTCGAGTATTGTCCCGACGCCAAGCTCTTTTGCGATTTCACTAATGCCTCTCTCTCCCTGTTTCTTGTACCTCATAACGGAAGTTCTGGCAATGACGCTCAAGCCGCTGATCTTTGACATTGTCGCGATCAACTCTTCAGTCATCCCGTCGGCAAAGTATTCGTCGCTTGGATCGGGGCTTATGTTGGACAATGGGAGAATCGCGATTCTTAGTCTATCGAATTGAGTTGAAGCTATTTCATTCTCTTTAGCTCCGAGTGAGTGCCTGGTAGCTCCCCCTCTGAGCCATGACTTGATTCCCTCCGACGATTTTCCTTGAGAATCCTTTATCCCTGCCAAGCTCCTATCCTGACTAGTGACGCTTCAGTGCCAAGGACATATTTGTTTTGGTAGCGTAACGTTCCTGTTCAAACCTAACCTTCCTAGTATAGGAGAAATTGTAGCGGGGAGCGGACACAATTCGTGCTGAACTTCGTGGACATGTCATTGCACCCAGTGGTGTCGAGAGAAAGGGGTCCCCTAGCTGTAACTACCGGACATTCATTCCGTCGCACCCGCGATGAGTCACATCAACTGTTTCCGCACGTAATGCCAGACACGCATCCTACGTTCGTCGTCTTCATTTAAAAGACAGACTTTGACATGCTTCAATTTGATCGTATTGCTTTTTTTTCAGGGTGAAAAGGTCCGTCTTCGTTCTGTAGATGAGAGCGACCTAAAAGAATTGTTCGAATGGGATAACGACCCCGAAGCTAGAGGGGATTATTCCGCCTACAGACCCATAAGCTGGCAAGATTTTGAAAGCAAGAACAAAAACTGGGCTGGGGTGTTTCTGATCGAAGAGCTGCAAAGCAGGAAGAAGATCGGAACAATCCTTTATTTTTCAGACGACCATCACCCCTACCGGATTTGGCTGGCATATACCATTGCCAAGAAGGAATACCGCGGAAAGGGCTACGCTACTGAAGCAGCAAGACTATTGATCGATTTTCTATTCAAAAGCAAGAACATCGAAAAGATCGAAACAACGGTAGATGTGGAAAACGTGGCCTCTCAAAAAGTTCTCGAGAATAATGGCTTTCAAAGAGAAGGTACTTTGAGACACTCATATTTTGTGAACGGAAAGTTCAACGACCATTATTTCTACGGACTGATCAGAAAAGATTGGGACGTATTCCAAGCAGGTCGAAGGGGAACAAAATAGATAGTTGAGTGAGAATCAGTAAATCCCGGAGCAATTACATACTGATAAATCCTGTACTTGCTGTCGGTTTCCTAAACCGGGAACAGGCAACCTCTGATCCCGAGCGAAGGGAAAGTTCCTATTTCATAAGCGACTTTGGAATCTGACCGCTAGCAAGTAGAACTTCAACGACTTTATTCGCGAGTAATTCATCATACTCGCCGGTTTTGACGAGTTCCTGAACAAGATTTTTCCGTTCAACTGGTTGGTTGCCGCTTGACATGTCCTTGAAGAGTTTTAGAGCTGCAATGGATTTCTCTCTGAATTCTAGTCGATTTTTCGCACTGAGCTTCGGAGTATACACGCAGACGCGAAACGCTCTGCCTGGTAGCTTCGTGTTGAAGCCATCGACGTAAAAGTTCAGGCCGTTCTTTTCGCAGAATAGAACTAAATCCTTAAAGTCCTCCATGAACATCGATGTGGGTTCCGACACAAGCAGGAGATCGTCGCTGAGCGTGCTTTCTCCTTTTTCCTTTGCAAAATACAGATTGTCAACCGCAAAGCCGAGCGAAACGGAATCGTAGGAGACCATAGGTCGTCCTTCACTCTCTTCTTTACTCTTTACAAATTCATTCATCCACTCGGGCTCCTTGCTAATTTTTTCCAGCCTGTCCAGCTTCTTTCCCCAGTGAGCAAGCAGTTCGCCCAGTCTTTGATAGGTAGCGAGCATTAGTTCGTCCTTTGGGACGCCCTCAGCATGCCCGACTCTCTCATCTGCGTACTCGTAAATTTCGTGCGCTATAGCGCTAGCAAGGGATTTCTCGGCTCTTCTCTCGTCCTCGCCCTTTGCGACCTTTATCTCTATGTGGCTCACTCTAATCGAGGAGCGAATCTCGATTGGGAGTTATTAATTGTTGACCCAAATTGAGCCAAAGTCTTTGGGTCTAGGAATTTGACTCAGGCTCGTGGAGAGATACCGATTCCATTGCATTATTTTTGCTTATTCTTCGCAGCATGTATGCTGCTGCTATCGAAGCCCCGAGAACGCTCAGCACAAAGTTGACTGGAATGTCAACTGTCCAGTAGAGCCAGGATACTAGCACAAACGGGTAATGGAAAATAAAAGTCAGAATCGAGAGAGCAACAATTGATTCCGCAATTCCGCTTACTCCAGCGCCGAGCAACACGCCCCGTTTGCTAGTTGCCGCTTGCGCGTAGCCCTGCTTTCCGGCTCTGAGCGTAAGATCGTAAACAATACCGGCTGCGACTGTGGCGGGAAAGAGGTATAGTGCATCTGCGGGGGCGGGCACAGTAAGGAGGAAAACGAGGCCGCATACAATTCCCATGGCAGTGGCGCTCCACATTCTACGCGTCGAAATAACAACCCCGGCCATGAATATGCCGCGAAGAATGTGCTCAGGATACCCGCCTGAAAGCAAAACTGCCGCAAGGCCTGGGCCAGTTATCGTTCCTATAACGGCAGCCGTAACTATGTATAGCGCGGAGAAAAGTCCGATTAAAGCAAGCGCTCTTGTGTTAGAAACTGGAGTCGAGCTCAAGCGCAACATATTGGCAATGCTCTTCCTAAGAGAAAGTTGGGCTTCTTAACAAGCGAGGCGGAATTAAGGTTTGTGGTAAATCCAAAATTTTCGGAAATATTTGTGGAAACCACAAAATGCAATAGATTTAGGTCGATCGATTAGTCCGGAACGGATCGAATAAATATGGATCGAATGTCCACGCTTAAAGTCATATCATTTAATCAGATTTAATGTCTGGACAAATCATGCGCTCTAAAATGCTCGCAGTTTCAAGCTACGATATCTCAAATTCGTTGCCTTCGGGGTCCTTTAGTATTGCATACTTGCCCCAGTTAGTCGTCGTGAGTTCCTCCGAAAACTCTACCCCTTTACGCTTTAATTCGTTGTATGTTTTCTCGACTTCTGCTGGATCGCTCGAAGGAAGTACCATCCCGGTTTTTTCATTTTTTGTCAACCTAATCGCCCCGCAATGAAACCAGATTCCTGTGCGGCCTCCCGGATTGTCGTTCTCCCATGAGTCGCACTTTCCGCAGAGATGCAGAAGGAAATCATCAGATCCCTTCGGTTTCACAAAGATAGCATGGCCAACGTTTCCCACGATCTCAAAGTCCAATTTGTCGTGATACCACTGCGCCAATTCCTTTGGATCGTGTGCAAGGATCGCTACCGAACCAACTCCGGAAATCATGGATGATCTTCTAAAGCAAGCAGAAAATAGTCTTTCGAATCAACCAGGAAGTTCTAGATGAGAAAGGAGAAAGTCAATTGCTTGCGAGTAGCCTTCGATTCTATCTTTTATCTTGTGGAGGCCGTGACCCTCTGACTCGAACTTTAGCAGATGAACTTCTCGCCCGAGCTTTTGCATCGTCTCCGCTATCTGCTCCGCCTCACCTAGCGGCACGCGCGGATCGTTGTTGCCGTGGATTACAAACAAGGGCGCCTTTATTTTCGCCGCGTTTGTTACGGGGGATATCGATGTCAAAAACTCGTAGTCCCTATCTGGGTCTCCGTACTCCGCAATTCGGAGTTTCCTCCTCCAGGGCCCTGTATTCCTCAGAAAAGTCACAAAGTTTGCAATCCCGACAATGTCAATCCCAGCGGCCCATGCGTCGGGAATGTCGTAAAGACATCCTAATACCATGAACCCGCCGTAGCTTCCACCCCATGCCGCAACTTTTGCAAAATCAATTTTCTCCCCGATCTCGCTTGCTTTGAGATAGGATAGATAAGACTCGACGTCCCTAACTGTGTTCATGCGATTTTTTACGTCGTCGAGGTGCGTGAAAGCTCTGCCGTATCCTGTGCTTCCCCTAAAGTTAGGAACACCTATTGCAATTCCGAGACTGAGGAAATACTGAAACAGCGGGTTGAAAGTAGGCCGGAACTGGGACTCTGGTCCTCCGTGCAAATACAAGAGCAGTGGAGAAGGTCCCCTTACTTCCTTTGGCAGGTAAATGTACGATGCTATCTTGAGGTTGTCAAATGATCTGTACTTTTCAAGTTTCTCGCACGAAAAGGATTCCTCATTGATGCCAGAGGTAGATACTCTCGTAACCCTCCTTGCAATCGATTTTACACAATCATAAATCCAGATTTCGGAATTTGAGGTCGACGAGCTTTGCGAAAACGCGATGCGGCGTGAATCGTTTGACCATGAGAGATCAGAAACATTCACGCCTCTCGGAAGATCGATTTTTCTCAAATTCATATCTTCAATATTTAGAATTTTTAGCTCCGAATATCCATCCCTGTTCAATGCGAAAGCCAAAGATCTTCCGTCGGGACTTTGCTCTAATATTTCAATGTCAGAGGAGCCTTCGGAGTGGACGTAGTCGAGTTTGTTTTCATTCAAATCGATCTTTGCTATAGCCGTGAATTCCCGTTCATAGTCCGAGATGCAGAATATGCTGTGTGCGTCCTTCGAGAAAGTTCCAGAGTAAAAGACTGCCTCGCCCCTCCGCTCAAGCAGCCGCTCCGCGTTTCGCGTGTACAGATCTAGGAGAAATAGCTCGTGGTCAAATGGCGCGCGAATTGTCTTGAAGAGCAGTTTAGTGCCGTTCTCAGAAAATTCGATGGGCGCGTTTGTTTCATCGCTCTGATAGACCAGTTCCCCGGAATTTGGGGCGCTTTCGCAGTCCTGCACGTAAACGTCAAAGAAAGTTTGATTCCGCAAGTTCGAAGCAAACGAAATTTCTTTCCCATCTAGCGAAAAACCCCCGAAGCTGTGGATCACTTTTGGATTTTCTGTCAGCCTGCGGATTTTCTCGCCCTTGTTTTCGATGAGGCTTATCTGGAACCTTTCGTCGCCTCCGTGATCAGTGTCATAAGCTATCAAGTCACGTTTCCGAGCATACGACACTATACCTACTCGCTCTTCGTCGTCCACCGAAAGGAGCTGCATTGGGGGATTTTCTTCGTTTACGTTGATCATCCACACCTGAGGAACGCCGGTGATGTTGGAAAGGAAAGCTATGAATTTTCCGTCAGGGGAAAATCTTGGAGAGGACAGGGATCTAATGTTGAGGTACCTTCGCAGGTCGTGCTGGATCTGCTCTCTCCTTGGGGACATCGATTGGTTCACAAATTGCTTTCAAGCCAAATTCAATTTTTTAGTCTTGCTTGAGATTCATTTTTCTCCATCACGGGTCTTTCCAGCTACTGCTTACGATTGATGCTCGCTATATATCAGCCCTCATTGACGAAATTTTGTGAGGATAACTTGGGGAGAACAATTATATCGATTCAAAGGGGATCCTATGGTCATTTGTCCACCCTTCGCGGTGCAGTTCTTGTAACAGCCTGCGCCTGCCTCTTGCTCGTTGGTGCAGGTTACGCTGTTATGAACGCCCAGTTCAAAACTCCGGTCTTTGCCCAAGGCGCCCCAACTGGGCAATTTGGCAATCCGCTGAACATGAGCGCCGACAGTTACAATGCAAAATATCCTAACGTCGCGGCGTCGGGAAGCTACGTCTACGTCGTTTGGAGCGAGGGAACGCACGGCATTTACATCCGGGTGAGCTCGAACTACGGAGCATCCTTCGGAGGGGCACTGAGACTCAGTCCGTTCGGAGGCGTAGCGAGCTATCCCGTTTTGGCGGCAAACGGTAGCTACGTGTACGTGGCGTGGGCTCAAACCCCATCAACGAATAACATTACTCTGATTTACTTCACATCGAGCTCGAACTATGGCTACAGTTTTTCAACTGCTACCACTCTTTCCCAAAACTTGGTGAATGCCCTAACACCCGGCATCGCCGCTTCGAATTCTACAGTTTATGTTACCTGGACCGCTGACTCGGCTTCGAATAACGGAACGTACGTGAGAACCAGTACGAATGGGGGTGCTAGCTTCTATCCGACCTTCCAATCTAGCGTCGGATATAGACAAAGCGACATTGCGGCTGATGGCAACTACGCTTACATCGTCTCAGCTGAGGGTAACTACGCTTTCACCAACGACAGCGGATCGTCCTGGACAAGTTTCACGATGCCGCTTGGAGGGACCGAACCCGCAGTGGCGGCCTCTGGTCCCTACGTTTACGTCGCCTCTACGGCCAGAAACGGAACCAGGGTGCTGCCAACCATCTTGTTCCAAGTCAGCAGCAACTATGGACAGTCATTCGGGCCCGTGATAAGCCCGAGCGGCAACGTTACGAACGATTGGGATCCTACTATTGCTGCAGTGGGAGGCACCGTGTACGTCGGCTTCCACGAGTATTATCCGAACGACGATTGGATCGTTTCGTCAAGCAATAACGGTTCAAGCTGGACTGCTCCTTATTCTATGAGCACATACAACTACACGACCGATGCTCTCTTCGGTCTCACGGCTACTCCGAGCGCCGCCTTCGCAGTCTACGGCGGAGCGACGACCATCAACGGCACAGCGTGGGATGCCTTCGTATCCGATGCTCTAAATAGCAGCGCAAGCTGGAGTCCTGCCCCCGGAAATAACGTGAGCCAGAATTCAAACGGGTATGCCGCCCCGATCGGCACTGTTGCCTCTGCCAATATTGCAGCATCGGGGCCCTACGGCTACGCGGTTTGGATGCAAAACGAAACGAGCCTATCAAACTCCACTTACTTCCAGGTGTACTTCAACGGGCCCTTTACCTCGGCAAACAGCACAGTTGGGATTACGACTTACAAGTGCTGCAGCTACACGACTACTACAAACACTAGCATTCCTACGATTTCGGGTACTGTGTATACTTCCAGCGCTTCTTCTGTCACCTATCCAACCCCCTTCCCAGGCCTCGCCTACCCGCCCGGAAGCGTAGTATTCGATCTCATCGCGGGTGCGATCATCGTCGCAATTTCCATCGGGCTCGCAGTTGTTTTCCTGAGGCGCAAGAGTCCTCCCCCAGCCGCGCCAAGCCCTCCAAGTAAGACGTAATTTATCCTTTGACAACGCTCTAAATATTTTCTTCAGGTTCGGAGATCTTGGGCGAATTCGACAACGCAGAGCTGAAGCTCGATTTCGGGGCAACGCTTTCGTATCATGAAGAAGGCGAGTCTCAAACTATCCTTTTGCTACTCCACGGCTTGAACGCTCATTCCGGAACTTGGCGAAACAACGCATCCCACCTGATTACTGGGAGGAAGGTATTCGCTCCATCTTTTCAACCCTGGCCCGCATCGCGCTGTCCGGAGATTTCCGCTTATACCAATCAAGCTCTCGAATTGATCGCGAAGCTTAGTCCAAAGAAGTTAGGCGTAGCAGGCAATTCGATGGGCGGTTGGATAGCCATGAGAGTTGCTGAAAAACTGGGATCAAATGTCGTGAAAGCCGTTGTGCTGGAAGACTCTGCTGGAACGAGAGATCCGCTCGATGAAGAATCTATTAGCTCGCTTGATTCGCTTGGAATACCCGTCCTAATTATCTGGGGTAAAAGAGACAAAATAATACCGGTTTCAGATGCGGAGCTGCTTCACTCGAGAATCGAAAACAGCGAGCTTTTCATTTTCCCGGATGCCGGTCACGTTCCTCACTGGGAAAAGCCAGACGAGTACAACAACTTGGTGCAAGACTTTCTTGCAAGAAATGGAGTTTAGTTCAAATTTACTTGCGAGCATCGTTGAGCTTAGCCCATATGTAATCAGCATGCGATATTTGCCACTTTAGGCTCACCGAATCAAAGCGGTTGAAGCGGGAGTGAATATCTTTGATAGTTGCATCCCTCCGTCCAGAGATAATCCTCGCGTATTCAGTTTCGTCTTTGACCCTTGTGAAGGGAACCCTCATGAAGTAATACCCATCTTTCTTCCAAGAGTTTATCGGATACATCGGAGGGTAGCAGAGAACGAGCTTAGCACCCCTGCGAGTTTCAAGCTGAATCTTTCTGTACTCTTTCAAGCTGAGAAGGATAACGCTGTAGATGATGGTTGCATCCTTCAATGACACAGTTTGAAAGCTCTTCTTGACAATTCGAATATTTCCGCGACCAGATTTTTCTACGTTGTTTAGAGCGCGCTTGTATCGCGGCCAAAAGTTTTCAATTCCTACGGCGCGCCTTACCTTTGGCGCAATCCAAATGCAAGTATATGCGTAGCCGCAGCCGAGATCATAGAATACGTCACTCCTTGATGGCCGAAGATCTTTTACAACTCGCATGAACTCTTCATGGGAAGTTGCCGTGGGAGAACCTCGCCAGCGTTCCGCCCTTACCAATCGAGCAAACTTCCAGAGTCCGTTCAGAGCACTTCTGAGAGAAAGTCGGAGACTATTTCATTGAATTCATCAGGGTTTTGGAGGTAAGCTGCGTGACCCGCCTGACCCAGAATCAAGAACTTTGAGTGCGGCAGCTCGTCCTTGAGAGGTTTTCCATATTCTGCCGGTGGAAACACGTTATCCTTTTCTCCCCACAACAGTAGCACGGGCATTTCGAGATCTGAGATTCGATTTCTTTCCCCGTCGCTCAGGTTCCCGAGAGCAGGAGCAATCAAAATTAGGGCACTTATCTTCTCAGGATGGGCGAGCGCAAAGGACACGGCTACTCCGCCACCCATCGAGGG
Organism: Nitrososphaerales archaeon; assembly: GCA_030036955.1. Taxonomy (GTDB): domain Archaea; phylum Thermoproteota; class Nitrososphaeria; order Nitrososphaerales; family CADDZS01; genus JASHOD01. Next base: position 229 of record JASHSF010000138.1, on the reverse strand, counting down.
GCCGACGATAGCTACCTTGCACTCGATTCCAAGTTTAGCAAATATTTTCTCGACCCAAGGCACAACTTGAGAGTATTGCTCGAAAGACGCCTCGTTTATTTTCTCAGATTTCGACCCCTTTCCAATCGGAAGGTCGATTGCAAACACCGGGTTTCCGAGCTTTGACAGAGCGTCCAGAGTTCGGATCTCTTTCCAGTTATCGAGCGAAAACGCGTTTCCGTGAAAGAGA
>JASHSF010000137.1 GCA_030036955.1 Nitrososphaerales archaeon | reverse complement strand
GGAGCTTTCGGCTACATCCAGAAACCAATTAGAGTGTCATCGCTGCGCGACATTCTTGCAGGAATCTAGTAGTTTCTGCGTCCGATGGCTTAATATTTGCCGTAGGAACAAAGAAAATTCTGATGGGCCTCTAGCTCAGCCAGGTAGAGCACTGGTGCATTTTCTGCCCTAAAGGTTGAAAAGCAGTGAGACTTTTAATCCAGGGGTCTGGGGTCCGAATCCCCAGAGGCCCGCTAACTGACATCCATCACATCTTGGATCTTCGTGAGACACCCTGGGCGAGAGGTCGGTCGATTAGAAGAAGGCGCCGTGGTCTGCTGTCGGAGATTTGTTTTCTATTGCGAAACCCGGTGGTATAAATTGATCAGGTAGAAGGACTGATTCGAGCCTGAGGTTGGCTTTTAACAGAAGTTACTAGGGCAAAATTCATGCAGAATCGATTTTAAGAATTCGGTCATTATTTCGAGAGGAGATAATTTTTTTTGCACAGTTCTATGAAATCGTGAAAATTCTTGAAATCGCTTTCCTTCAGCGTGGCGCCAGCTCCTCCGTCGGAACCACTTCGCCACTGGTTGTTGTGTTGGTTCAGCATCTTGGAAAGATTCGCGGCAATCCGCCTCTCCACCATGTTGGCGCCTGCCTCGGAGCCCGAGAAAATTTTACGCAACTGGACGCCGTAAAAATCGGGATTTTTCAAGATCAGTGAGGAATCAAGATAGAATTTTATCGCTATTGCTACGGAGGGTCCAAATGTCTCCGAGAGTGCAGAATCAACCGCTTTGAGCACCATCTCGTTGAATCCGCTAGGCTCTTGGTCAGTGACCTGCTTCTGTGCTGCCAACGCGCTTTGTGGCTACCTCGTTTTGGATTGAACCGCTTTGGGTGTAGGGGGCTGTTTCTGGAGAACAGGCGAACTGGTAAATGTGATTTTTACGGCGCGATAACAGACGAAGATTCCAATTAATGCCATTGAGAGAAAGTGCACCCAGGTGCCAAAGAGTTCTATACCCTCGGTCGAAAGCACTCCTGCGATGGAAAGAACGTAGGGAATCTCCGCAAGACTCCAGACCACTGTAATCAGGGCGAAGCCAAAATGCCATGTCTGGGTAGAGGGGTTCTTGATGAACATCCAAATAAAAAGCGACATTGCAAGGAGTATGCCGCCGAGAGAAAACACGTCACTCGCGTTTAGAGTGGTTACCATGGAGATCACAAAAGTAATCCCCACCAACGCGACGGAAGATATTACAGCAAAACTGTACTCCTTTAACTTCGCCCTAACTCCCTTTTCATCGGAGGGGAATAGCGCTTTCGATCCGGACGGAACAAACAGCTTCGCCTTCACGTAGAACGCAAAGACGAGGAGTACTATGATAGATGCCGGGTACAGAAACCAAAAGTCGTTATCACCCAGAAACTGGGATAGGTGAAACATCCCGTGGAGAAAGAGGAAGACGCCGAGAAGCATGGTAGAAATTTGGACTACCCTTATCCCCCTCTTTAGAGTAGGTATGGTAGTCTTCATCCTGGTGGTAATAGCAATCAGAAAAACGGAAGCCATTATCAGAGCGATTGCGGTTGCGACATTCGCAATATCTGTAGGCTGTAATTGCATCAGGCCAAAGTCTCCGGTTCGGTAGTAGTTCCATTCAAAATATCATTCCGGAGATTTAATCAGTAAGGTGGCTCAATTCGAATTTGACATCCGTACGAAACCCCACTCTCGAATAAGCTTCAAAAAGAAGAAGCGAAAATTAGCAGGCTCTGTAATTTGACCTATGCGTCTCGGCATTGGGAAATTCTTGCTAACGCGCAGAGCATGTTCAAGGGACGTTGCATTGCTCACGGATGAGAACTATCCTTAAGCTCGTCTGTTCCGCTTCTAATTTGGAAGCTTGCTGATCCACCAATGTTGCCTATGACAGGAAGACGTGGGAGTTGAGTTTCGTTTTTGCCTCTTCCAATTTTTTCTCGTAGCCAAGTGCGAACGTCGTAAAAGTACTCATTCTGATACGGGCAGGCTGAGACGCAATCCCCAACGCCGATGCACTTGTGGCTTCTGAACTGCCCGCTCGATATGAAACTGCCCGGCAGATCGGTAAGTCCGACTGGGCAGGCTTTCGCGCAATCTTTGGTTGCGCAGCTAACGCATTGCTGGGGATCTTTCACCTTCAGCTTGAACAGCCCGAACCTGCTCACGAACTGGTTGAACAAACCGATGTGGCACATGCCTGTTGTCACGCAGCCGTAAGTGCCAACAAATGGAATCGAAATGAAGATTATGTACCACAGGAAGTTGAAATAAAAAACGTAGAGAAAATACGATACATCAGTTCCAAAAAACGTGAAGTTGATGATCCCAACTGAATTGAGATATGAGATTGTTGCCGCGATTATCATCGATACAATAGCCAGTGTCGCAACGATCTTGTACAAACTGGACATGCGGCTCGTCAAGAGTTTTTTTCCAAATTTCGATGTCCTGTTGAATTCTTTCATCGAATCGGGGAAGGTGCCTTGATACATCAAAGCGGCGGTGCAGAAGAGAGAGCAGGTCTGCCTTGCCCCAAATAAGAAAGACAACGAACCGGTGATCAAATACGTTCCAAGAATCGCGCCTAGGAACACAGGCGCGACGGCCCCTGCCGTTCCAACGCCCATGCTCCAGCCTAGGAAAGGAATCTTTGCAACATTTGATGAGAAAACAAAGGAAGGCAGAAAAATGGAATAGATAAAATAAGCCACGATGACGAGAACAAGTCGGATCTTCGTTTCGAGCTCTCGCGTTATTCTTATCTTGAATACGACGAGTGCGCCCATCTCAGCGCCCATCATAATTAGAAACCAACTCGATCCCGTCACGGTGCCGAAATATGATATGAAATCGTAAAAGATCGCGCCTATCTGGGTAGGAATTGATCCAGCGATGGGGGCGAGGCTGATACCTGACAGGAATCCCTTACCGTAGTACACGATGTCGATAAGTGCCCCCATAAAAAATTCAGCGATGAACGTCATTGCCATGAATGTGAAGACCCACCATGGGTCGGACATCCATGATCGCGTTTTCGAAGAGTTGGTGTTGCTTCGAGTGAAAATCAAGCTGAAGTAAAGCACCATCTCGCCGAGTATGGAGAGGACAAAAAGCAGCGCGCTGCCCTGCACCATCCAGATGAATATGCCCGCCATCATCAACGCGTACGCCGTCAAGAGCGCGACGAAGTATCCTCTGATTGTCCGCGTAATCATTCTGTTTTTGAAAAGGTATTCGTACATGTAGATCAGCAAAGCGATCATAGCAGCGCTGCCGAGCGCGACGCTGGCTGGAACCCACGATGGATTGTTTATCGCCGTTGGCGCGAAGAACATCACTATTGATTGCGACAGGATAATGACGAGAAAGTTCCTAGGAAGATCATTTCGCAGAAGGTAAGCGGAAAGGGCCATTTCTGCAACCATCGTAAAAATGAACCATTGAGATCCCACGACGGTGTCAAATGTGGAAATTGCGACTTGCGAAAAAGAACCTGTCGTAATCACAGTCGATCCCGAAGCTAGGACAAAGGTCCAACCCATCAAAAACTCGTTCAATAAAACAAGAGCGATGACGGCAGCCCGAGAGACAATAGTGTGCTGTTTTTCCGTCTCACCCAATGACGCTTTTGATCCCGTGTCAAAGGTACCGCTTCGGGAGCTCGGGGCTGGTTCAGCCACCTCTGTTTCTTCATCTCGGGAGACTTCGGATGCGAGAAGGAAGGGAGATGGAGGCTCCCAGTACCTGAGAACAAAAATAATTCCGCCCATCATGAATATTGTATTTATTCCGACAGCTTCGACCAGACTCGTTACGCTGGGGGCAAGCAGGTAGATCACCGCTCCTCCAAACATGCTCGCCATCGTTACGAGCAGATAAAGGACGAGAGCGTCATCCGCTGGCGTCTTGGCTAAGATGCTTCGTTTAACTAGCCACGCGGTGAGAATTGCCATGGGCAACGCAATTGCCCAGAGCCAAAATAGCTGCAACAAAAACGATCGGTCACTTATCTCATTTTCAGCAACGAATGAGTCAGAAAAGCAATAGTGGCAATTTAGTGCAATGTAACAATTGAGAACGTCTTGATCTTATCGTAAGAGTGACTACACGTGACGGCCCAAGCATTTTCAGCAATAAAACAACGTTAGATCCTGCGAATTTACCATTAGACCTCTTTGTCATAAACAGCTTAGCGGCTGGTCTACTTTGCACACATCTGCGTGTCAAACCACAAGTGTCACAATTACTCTTGCACGGTGAGACGAGGAAGAACGAGTCCTTTGAAATGCCTAGCTTTTTTAGGCGTTCGCGCTTTGCTGCGCGAGAAACTTCAACACGACCCGGTTGAATAGATCTGGCGTTGAAAGGTTCACAATGTGATCCGCACCGTGTATCAGTAGCCTCTTGGAGCCGGGTATCATACCCTGCACCCTTTCCGCAAGTGAGATTTGCCCAGAAACATCCTTGTCGCCCCAGATGAGAAGTGTCGGGACCGAAATTTCTTTGAGTCTCCTGAACGCGGGCGGATTCGGTTCTATCTGCAATTCGGTCGGGTGGTGAATTTGCACATGCGAGTTGTCAAGCGCAATCTGCATAATTTTGGCTCGCGTCTCACCCTTTGCTGCTGAAGCCCAGATATTCACCTGTATTTCGACAGCCTCCGATATCTTGTTCGCCTTAATAGCTGCTTCGTGCGCCTGCCAGTCTTTCTCCATCGCCGCCCAAAGCTTCTCTTCGTTTGGATCGGAATACTCATAGCCACTCACTGTCGGAGCAACCAGGATCATTGACCTAACTCGAGATGGATTTGCCAGCGCAAAGTCGATAGCGGTCTTTCCTCCATTAGACACACCTATGATTGAAATTTTTGTTTCCTTCAGTTCAAGACAGTCCAAGAGACCGGCGAGATCTTCGATGTCCGAAAATTTTTCGGTGGGAATGTCTGATTTACCAAATCCTCTCTGATCGTAGCGAATAGCTCTGTATCCTTCGCTTGCGAGTAAAGAAAACTGCTCGTCCCACATTCTGCGGTCGAGAAAGCCCGCGTGAATCAAAACAACAGGGTGAGCATCCACGCTACCTTTTGCTTCGTAGAAGAGTTTAGCTCCTTTTACCTGGGCATAACCGCTCGCGATAGATGAATTTGATTCTGAGATCTGTTCGGCGCTTTGCAAAGTTATCTATCGAAGCTACTTTCAAAATATAATCAATTGTGAGTCCATGGTACTTATTGCAATTAGCATATCGAATTTAGAGATTGGCGGGATGGATTGGGTCTTCTGTAGGCACCAGGCAGCAACTAGCCACGGCCAGTCACACACGTTTTCTCCTTTGATTGTTAGCGCACTTTAAATCATGAAGACTACTGGTAAGCAGTATGACAAGAGCTCACAAGAAGATTCTGTTCTCGAGAGAATTCGGGGGAGAAAATGCGCTCGCCGTAGCCGAGGAAGCGATCAAGTGCGAGAATCAGGGTTTTGACATTCTCTGGGTACCTGACCACCTAATCGACACACACCCGCTTTTTTCGATATTTGATGCATGGACAGTGCTTGCATACATCGGGGCAAAGACCAATCATCCAAAGCTTGGTTCAGGTGTTACAGACGTTCAGAGAATTCATCCGGCAAAGACCGCGAATATTATCGCGACACTAGATCATCTGACTGGCGGGAGGGCAGTGCTTGGTATCGGCTCTGGTGAAGTAATGAATACTGAAGCCTATGGCATCAAGTTTGAGAACGTGGAAGATCGCGTTCAGAGGACAAAAGAAGCAATTCAAGTAATAAAGGCGCTGTGGGCTTCAAGATACGATCAACCTGTTGACTTTAGCGGGCATTTCTACACACTGAAGAGGGCCTACTTGAATCTCACACCTTATCAAA
>JASHSF010000136.1 GCA_030036955.1 Nitrososphaerales archaeon | reverse complement strand
CACAAAGTTCCAGGAAATACTCGGAAAGGAAGGGCTCGGTAGCAAGCACATTCTGACTCCCGAGCAAAGTTAAGCTAGCAAGCGCTCAGTATCCGCGATTTGGCTCGAGTAAATTTCTTCATCTTCCTTGTCAAGATTTGAAAGCAGGGCAAGGCTCTTCCTGGCCTTCTCTAGATAATCACGCCCGGACTCTTTGTCTCCGGAAACGGCCAACGCTCTAGCCATGCCTTCGTATGCAGATGGAAGAACATCGTGTAGTTTTTCTCTTTCGCATATGCTAAGTGAGATCTTGGCAAATTCCAGAGCAAGCTTAGGTTCGCTCACAGCGCAATAGATCCGCGACAGCTGCCAGTTCCCTACGGAAAGGTTCCTCGAAGTTCCAACTATGCCCCAGTGATAGAGCGAGGCGTGAGCAAGATGGAGCATCGTAGCATTTTCACCCCGAGTCCTCTCACCCTTGTCGAGATAATCCCATGCCGAGTTAAAGCACTGGGCAGCGGTTTTGCGATGAAACTCTTTCTGCTGTTGGCTTGGAGAATCTGTGTCAGGAGTCGCCAAATATCTTTCAAAATGCTAGATTTTTAGGCGGAGTAAAAAGATTGTTAGTAAAATCTAGCAGTGGCATGGCAAGTATTTGCTAGGAAAGGCCGTTTGAAAAAAGGCGACCTATTCTACTTCATCGAATTTGTCATGAAGCTCAGTTCGTCTCTGATGGAGAGGAATTGGTTTAGTAGTTCGAACCCCTTGTTGGTGAGGTTGTAAATGGTCCTTCCGTCATCAACACTTGATTCTGTGACCAGACCCTGCTCTTTCAAGTTCTGGAGACAACCCCGTAGCACAACCCAGGAGAGATTCGCCTTGTACATAATGTGCGTGGGTTTTTGGGAGCCCGCTCCAATTGCCTTTAGAACGTCAAGATAAATTTCTAGTTTGGAGCGTCTATCCTTTTGCGATCCTTCGCGAGGAACTTGCGTCGCAAAGATCGAAGATGCAGTTGTGGAGTTCGCAGAGGTTGCGTTTTGCGTATCTATCATCTTATTCTGTATCACTAAGATAGTTTAGTGCTCCAGAATACGAAATATATAGCTGCTTTTCGATCGCTCTGAGATTGCTCCAATTTCCCCGTCGTGGTCGATACCAATTGAGATTGGAAAGCGAATCCTCTCAAGTGCCCCTGTTAGTTGATGGCAGAACGCATCTCAAGTAAAATCTCGAACAAATCTAATCTCAATGCTTCAATAGTACTCCCACGAGTCAAAAAGCCTTAACTCTCCCGTGATTAGAGACACATCCGTCAAAAAGTTGCCCGTTTGTCCAGTTTGCGAAAACCAAATATCCGGTTCGAGAACCGTGTCGCTGTTCATAGCGCCCTCTTCCGTATTAAAGAAAAAGGATTTGACGCCCAGCGCATTTGAGAGGAAGAAACAGACCGCGCTAATCTGCGGTAGGTGCGGTACCCGATTTCCGGTATCTGTCAATAGACGCCGCTACGCGGTCGTTCCAATAAGCGAGCTGAAAAATATCCGGACAAGCCTAGCCAGGTTCAAGAATGAGCAAGTCAGACTAAATCGAAAAATTGCAAATCTCGACGAGGACAAGAAAAAGATGAAAATGCTTCTCAAGACCTCGAGGGAAGTCGCAGACATTAACCAGCTGGAAAGCAAGCTGAGCTTGCTAGAGACTCACGTGTCTCATTTGAAAAAGGACAGAGGGGAATTGGAACAGCGGATTACGGATCTTTCTGCGCAACAGTAGTTGTTCAGGAAGCAGCAACTGTATCCGCAGCTTCGCTCGAAATAGACTGAACGATTCCGTCGTCCTGAGATACATTTGTAGTTTCTTCAGTCTGCGTCGTTTCGAGCGACGAAATTGGAGTCTGGAAAGATACCTCCTCGACTGGATAGGTGTTGTTAGGAGTTGAGATGGTGGCCCTTTCTTCAAGAATTGTTTTTTCAGCACGCAGAGTTCCAACCTCGTTTTCGAGCGACGCGGTGTATGCTTCGAGCTCTTTGACCTCGACCTTCTCTTTGAGAATCGTTATCTCGCTTTCAAGGCCCGTCCTTTCGGCTTCCAAAGCGCGTATCTTTTCCCTCAGCTCTGCCTTACGGCTGGTTGACTGGGATTGGCTTTCCATTCTGACCATCAAGAGATTCTCAAATTAGCTCCGGGTTATTCTCATGCCAGATTCAATAAAATTGATCTCATTGTCAAATATCGGATCGGCAGGCGCATTCTCAGTTCAATTCTTCGGTTGCTCTGCACTCCAATGGTCAAAAGGCCTATAACCCGAGCGCAAAAAGAGCTAGAGACAAGGACCCTGAGAAAACAATTGACCGAACGAACGAACACCTATTTGGACGAAGTCAGCGAAATTGCAAGGAAGCTTGACCGAAAGGCGATAGATAGCTCCATACAGATTCTGTACGAAGCTTGGAAAAACGACAATCAGGTGTTTACGTTGGGGAACGGAGGATCGGCTTCAACTGCAACTCATCTCGCGTGCGATCTCGACAAGTGGGTCTCTGACAAAGCCGCGAAAAAGTTTCGCGCATTCTCGCTCGTGGACAATATTCCAATGGTCAGTGCTCTCACGAATGATAACGGCTGGAGCGACATTTACTACGAACAGCTGAGAAACTTCTTTCGCAAGGGCGACGTAGTCGTCGCAATAAGCGTCCATGGGGGTTCGGGTTCCGATAAAGCAGGTCCCTGGTCTCAAAACCTGCTGAAAGCAGTGAAGTACGCAAAAGACAACGGAGGAAAGATTGTGGGACTGGCGGGCTTTGACGGGGGAGTACTCCGGACCGCGGCGGACGCGTGCATTGTAGTACCAGCTGAATCGACGCCCCACGTAGAAGGAATGCACCTTGTTCTCACTCATCTGATGTGTGAGCAGCTGAGAGAAATGATATCAGGCGGCTCTCCCCAAAAGTCAAGTTACTAGCAATCTGGATTTAGGCACGCTATTGCCATTCTGTCTCGATTACCGATATAAGGAACTGATATAAATTCAGACTTTGAATAGTATCAAAAGAGTTTATCGGAAATCCGAGCAATTTTTTGGAAGTCAACGGTCGCATTTGTACAAGCTAAGCAACTACCATTTTCGAGAGTTGGTTTCGTGCTCGCCCGATGCCTCAGCTTATGAGGCCGCTGTGAGTATGGACCGCCACAGGGTCGGCTGCATTCTGATTAAATCAAAGGAAGGCACTGTCCTGGGAATCGCCACGCGTTACGATTTTGTTCATAATCTAATAGTTGCCGGGAAAGAACCGAAGAAGACTCCGATAAGTGAAGTCATGCATGCAAATCCGGTTACGGTCGACTCGAACGTTTCCTCGATTGAAGCGCTGCGCCTTATGATAAAGAGCAAGGTCGAGAGGCTAGTCGTAGTCTCGACGGGGAAAATTCTGGGCATAATTTCGCTTGAAGACGTGGTCGGTACTTTGGAGGTAGAAGCGCTCAGCGCAATCTCGCACGAAAAGTACGACCAGATTTTCGACATGGTTAGGCGCCTAACGCCTAACCTCCTATCGAGGTACGAAGGAGAGGAGAGGCAGGAGCTGGAGCGAGATCTCAATAACGAGCTCAAAGCTCTGATGAGGCTCCTGCAAGAAGTCGAAGTCTCGCTTAGGCCCTAAGCGCCTACCTTGAGATAGGCTTCGCTTCGACTTGCCTCATGGCTAGGAACTTTTCCCAGGCATCGTCGAATTCCTTAATCGTGTCTTCCGATCTCTGGTTGAACGGCATTTGGAGCAGGATCTTTGTTGGGATTGTCATGATGTGCGCCCCGGCTGCGATGGCGGTCGAAACATCCTCGACAGTCCTGATGCTTCCGACGATGAGCCGCGAGGCGTAGCCGTTCTCCTTTGCAAACGCGACGTAATCTTTGACAATTTGGGCTGGATTTTCCCCAGCTTCTTTCGATCTGTTGTAAAACAGCGAAACGTAAGTGGCACCTGCTTTTGTTGCGAGGACTAGCTGGTTGAACGTCATCATGCAGGTCATGTTTGTCTTTATTCCCTCGCGCGTCAATTGGCTCACAACTCTCAGTCCCGAGCCGTTTCCGTACATCGCGACCTTTACGACGACGTTTTTATGCCAAGTTGCATACTCCCTTGCTTCCTGAAGAAGCTCCTGAACCCCATGTTTGGTTGTCTCTACGCTTACAGGCCCTTTCACAACGTTGCAAATGTCGACGACTCTCTTTCTGAAATCAACTCCTCCTTCTTGAAGGAAGATCTTCTGGTTTGTTGTAACTCCGTCTGCTATCCCCCACTGGGATAGCTCTTCAACTTCTTTTAGCGACGCGGTGTCGAGGAAAATTTGCACCATTTGGATTCAGCGAATAGTCAGAAAGGACGAATTTTCTATTTAAGCGTATAAGATTAATCCGATGCCTTTGCGAGCGATTCTATTAGCTTTGGAGCGTCTTTGAGCGAGGGAATAACATAGTCTGGCTCTGCTTTTTCGGACTCTATAATCCTCGTGAGAAAATCGGTGATGTGCGCGATGAGTATTGTTTTCACTCCGGCTGCATGCCCGGCCTTTACATCGACTAGTGAATCTCCTATGTAGTATGAACGCTCGAGATCAATCTTCAGATCCTTTGCCGCCATAAAGAATAGACCAGGCTTCGGCTTTCGGCAATCGCAATTTTTCTTGTACTTTAGAATTAGAGCGGATGGGTGGTGCATGCAATAGTATTCAGCGTCGAGCTTCGCCCCTTTCAGTTCTTGTTGAATTTTTTTCTGCATCTTTAGAAATTCGCGATACGTGAGCTGACGCTTTGCGACTCCGGGCTGGTTGGATATCAAAATGACTTTGTATCCGAGGTCTTGAAGCGACTTGATAGTGGTGCCCGCGTAATCAAAGACCCTGAGATCTCTTGTCCGGAGAGGTGTGCCGACGGTACCTTCCTTTGGATCATAAATTAGGTCGTTGATAACACCGTCACGATCTAAGAACACTGCTTTCTCAGGTGATTTCGCCAATTTTGATTTCTATTTATCCAAGAGCAATGACAATGTTTTCACATAAGAGATTTGTTGAGAGCAATCCAGTTAATTCGCTTTGAGAGGTTTTGCAAACTATTGAGTTCAAAACAGGTCGCCCTGAATTTTGTCAAAAGGATAAACGATAGAGACGTCGAAGGATTGGTTTCCCTTATGAGCGAGGATCACAAATTTATCGACGGATTAGGAAACGAAGTGCAAGGAAAAAATGACATGCGGGATGGCTGGACCGAATACTACAAATTATTCCCCAACTATCACGTCGAAATAGAAACCGTCCTTGAGGGTGGGGAGACCGTAGCGTTGTTCGGAAATGCGAGCGCCACCTTTGCCGGGAGCGGAAATGTGAAGGATCGAATGTGGAAAATCCCGGCTGCTTGGAGAGCTATTATCAAAAATGATCTCGTGTCCGAGTGGCAGGTGTATGCTGACAACGAGCCAGTCTGGAAAATAATGGGCGTCAAACGGTACTGAGAAAAGTTTCACCGAAGTAGAATCCTTCGTCGGAGTATAACAGACCCCACGCCGATTACCCAGAGATCTACGATCCAAATCTGATTGGACTCGTTCGCAGCTAGCGCTCACTCAGTGCCAGAGATATCTGATAGATGTTCTTTGCTACCTCGTTTCCTTTGTCCGTTAGCTGATGTTGCTTTACTTTTCTGATCCTCTTTCCTACCAGTACTTTTCTTTCTTCGGAAATCAGAAGGCCAAATTGCGCCAGAACCTTCGACTCGCGCGACCACGCAGATCCGCTTATTCTCGAAGTCTTAACTAGAGCAGCAGTGCCAATCCGCTGTTGTAGAAACAGCGTCAAAAGAATTCTAGCCTGGACAGTGGTCAGGATGAGATGTTCAAGCATATTGCGAGATCAGAAGGCTCCGAAGATAAGAGTTTGAATCACGATCGGACTGTCCTTTCTGGCTTGAGAAAAACTTGATTGCTGGCACTTAACTCTTTGGAAAGGCAGACTATTCGTCTATTTTAGGCAACCGTCTTTCTAGGATCATTTTGAGGCTCTCTTGTTGGAATTAGAGTTCCGTCGAATACCGATCTTACCTTGCTTGCTTCGAGGAACCAGCGCTCAGGCGCGGGAGCACCCCAAAAGGTTTGCCTCTGCGGATCTTTCAACTCCCACCTCAGAGGTTTCCAGTCAGGATCCGCACTGAGGTAGTCCCCCGTATAAAGCTCAATCCTGTGACCATCTGGATCGCGTAGGTAGAGGAAGAAAGCGTTGGAGATGCCGTGTCTACCGGGGCCCCGCTCCATGCTGTCGAGGTATCCGCTCGAAGCAAGGATGTCAGCGCAATCGAGAATGTTATCCTTTTCAGCAACTGTGAAACCAGCGTGATGCAGCCTCGGTCCTTCACCCGTCATGATAGCTATATCGTGAACCGTTGGCTTGCGCCGTAGCCACGTCGCCCACAAAATTGGCTTTTCATAATTTTCTTTGCTTTCAGCTTCTGTGTACTCTGAACACAAGAAGCCGAGTTTTCCCATATACCAGTCTGAGACTGTTCCAACTTCCGGAGTCAGCACATTGACATGATCAATTCTCGTAATGCGAGCTCCCGAGTACCTGTCAAAGTGCTGGAGGTTCCATTCTGCTTCGTCCATTTTGCAGAAAAATTCAATCGGAAAGCCGAATGGATCTTGAACTCTTATCGCTCTACCTCTTCCCCTCTCCTTTTCTCCCTCCTTTAGCCAGAGGGCTTTCTTCTCCGTTTGTTTTTCAAAAATGCTAGCAATAGGTTCAAGATCTGCTTCACGCCTAACTCGGTACGCGATATGATCCACCGAAGGCTCTTCCACAGCTCCGAGCTTGGATAATATTAGCGAGTGGCTGAAGCGATCTTCCAACCCCCTGAGGTAAATTACGGAACTGTCCGAATAGGTCTCTATAAAGCCCAGGGTTTTCACGTAGAAGCGTCGCGAGCGCTCTAGATCTTTTACCTTGAACTCGACGTGCGAAGTTCTGACGATGTCAAATTGTTCCGTCAAAAGAAAATCATTCTAGTATTGGATCTAAACCGACTCAAGAATCCTCTCGATGGAGCAATTCCCTTACTCGCTGTTTGTACGGTTCTTTGTCGTACCACGTGTAGAATGCGCTTGCCATTCGAACCGGATCACCGAAAAAGAAGCGCTCGTAAAGCTCCTGTCTTGAACCGAATGAGCTCCCGGCTATGTCCCAGGCGAGTCTGAAGAGCCTTATCCTTTCTTCCGAGCTGGTATTCTTCGCCTGATAGTACTTGTCAATCTCCCCACGGATTTCGCTTTTCATATCGCTCTCGGTCG
>JASHSF010000135.1 GCA_030036955.1 Nitrososphaerales archaeon | reverse complement strand
CAAATCGTTTTTAATACAATAATTGTAGCTTTCAGCTAGTGAAGCTACAATAGTTGTGCAACTCGCACCAGGTGCGAGAGCGGTAAAAATTTGGACGCCCTTGTGTGGATTGTCACCGGATTTGACATATAAATCAAAGCCGCAAGCGACGCTTTTTTGTTGTGACAGTAGTGCCGACAAAACCCAAGTATTTCTTCCTGACAAAAGTGTTGCGCGCGAAAAAGTTTCGCAAAGCTTCGAGCTGTCCCGTTAAAACATCATTCGTTCCTCGACTCAAGGTAAGCTCGAAATAAGCAATAATTGGAAGTCAATTATTGCACGCCCTAATTCAAAACCGAAAACGTCGCTAACGTGGCTCAAATTCAGAAAGAGTGAAGGGTGTTAGTTTGCGTTCGCTTGCTTTGCTGCGTCGGCTGTTTCCTTCTTGGCTTTGAAGGATAGGCCGCACCCGCACGAAGCCGCGGCGTTCGGGTTGTCAACTTTGAATCCCGAAGTCTGGAGTGTCTCTTCGTAGTCGATGGTCGACCCACGGAGATAAATCAAACTGAGCTTATCTACGATCACCTTGACGCCGTTTGATTTGACAACTGCATCATCATTTCCGACGGTGTCGTCTATCGACATCCCGTAGGACATACCAGCGCAACCTCCTCCGGAAATGTACAGCCGCAACCCTGCATTCGGGTTGCCTTCCTTCTTCAGAAGCTCGCTTACTCTTTCAAGGGCCCTCGGCGTGATCTTGATTTGATCAGAGGTTCCAACAATGAGGGACATTGATAATTCCTAGTTATCGTAAGGCGAAGAAGCGATTTATCTGTTGTGGAGCTCGATTGAGAGCTCTATGCTCCGCGACCGGCCTGAGGGGCAAGTGGGAGGCTCTCCTCACGGAAACCATCCTTAGTCACATAAACGAGGTCAACTCCATCGCCGCTCGATACGTCTCTCTTTATTGCAGCTTTGATCGCCTTTACGCCGAGCTCCTTCGCCTGCTGCTCGGTCATGCCGTCGGTGTAGCCATTCTCGACTACGCCTATTGCAATTTCCGCGCCCGAACCAACGGCAGCGTAATCGTCCGGAATTACCGAACCAAGAGGATCCAAAACGTAAATCGAAGGTTTTGTGTCGACTCCTCCAAGCATTACCTGTGTTATGAATGGAAAGTATCTTCTCTCAAACATAATTACCGACAGAAGTTTTGCAACGGAATTCGGAGCCATCTGCTTGCGTGTCTCTAGCTCTCTGATCTTTACATAGGATTGCAGCTCCTTCATTAGAATCTGCATGTCTGCAATCATGCCAGCGCAAGCTGCTCCGACGCGATCCGTAACTTTGAACGTCTTTTTGCCTGTAGAACTGATGACGAAACCGCCAAGCGTAACACGCCTTTCCGCGCCTAAAAGAACGCCACCATCGTAAGCGATTCCTACAACTGTCGCTCCTGGAATGAAAGCCTCGTTAAATGCCAATATTAAAGCCAGCCTAGATTATCGATGTCGTGAGAGTTAATTAGACTTTTGTCGCAAGTCTTTGTAGCAAAATCACAAGCCAGATCGAGTGACGTAACCCTGAATACATCTCGAAATCTTGATTTCTCATGTTATTGTTTTATGGGTTTTTTCCAACCAGCTCGATCTTGTATTTACTTTCTTCAATCGTAATTTTGTGTTCTGAATGTGACAGCGCACTTGCGACGTGCAAGTTTGTTTGCAAATGGCTCGAAATTCGGGAGGTAGTGAAGCTGCTTTTTCCCTCGATGCAACTGAGGAGAGTCACAGCCATGTCGGCTAGATGTGCATCGACTGCGCATTGCGCCTTAAGTTCTTGAACAAACTCCATTGCAGCTTCTTTTCCTACTTCCTCGGCTCTCTTTCCCTTTTGCCCTAAATGATCTGCTCCAATGAACCGTCCGGTGTTCTTTGAATAAACTAAGATGGATGATCCCGGTGAGTAAGCTTGAGCTCCGAAATCAGTTTCAGTAGCGATCGAATTGATCTGATTGCTCCGTAGCTCATTTTCTGCAGATCGGGCCTGACGAACTGCGACGTGTTCCGGGAGCAAGCGGCAAACGCTTAGTATGCATGCGTTAGCTTCCTGTATTCTGCTAGAACCCTCTCGACTAACCTCCAGGTCTACTGTATGGGGATGAGATTCGGCGCCAAGTACTCTTACTTTGATGATTCCACCACCTCGAGGGTAATATCCGCGTCGAACAAGATCGATTTTGACAATTCCACCCAGTTCTTGGTAGAAGGGCACGACAATTCGTTGCAGGTAGTCGATTGTCGGACTGAGCGGGTTTTCTGTGCCACCTGTTATTTCAAGGTCGAAATCGGAATTACAAAATAGTCCGATCGGAATGAGTGTCTGTGCAATCAATGTCGTGCTTCCAGCCGTGCCTGTATCGATCCTTAGTGAGACTTCCCTCAGAGGTTTACCAGGTATAAATTGAAGAGCCCTAGATCCGATCTGCGCTCCATCTACTTCGGAGCGAGTTAACTCTGCCGCGGACTTCACTGCCTGCAGGTGTTGTGGCCGTAACCCCGGCTCTTTGCGATTTGCCCGAATGTTGGATATCCGAACCGGAATGCCGAAAATGCAAGCGAGAGATATTGTAGTCCTGATAATTTGGCCGCCGCCCTCTCCTAGCGAGCCGTCAATTTCCATGAATTCCGTTTCAGTCACACCGCAGAGAAATCCGAATGCGATACCGACTTATACTGTTCAGATTAAACGGTTTTTCCAATGGTTGCTTTCAAGCGGGGGTCTAGCAAATTAAAACCAGTCGGGCTGTTCATCGGTCGGTTCCAGCCCTTTCACTACGGTCACCTTTCAGCGGTCAAGTTTGCTCTAACTGAAGTCAAACATCTATACATCCTAGTTGGCAGTTCGCAAAAGAGTCACGAGCGGAACAATCCCTTCACTGCCGGGGAGAGAATCGTGATGATACGCAATGCCCTTCTGGATGAGAAGATTGACACTTCTAGGTACCTCATTATTCCGATCCCGGACGCCGTAGGGCACTCCGTCTGGACAGCCTTTATCGATCAAGTTGTTCTGGACTATGATCTTGTATTGTCGAGCGATCGTCTGACTTTGCAGTTGTTCCGGGAAAAGGGAGTGAGGGCAATCGAGCCTCCGCTCAAAGATAGATCCCAGTTTTCTGCAACCGAGGTTAGAAGACGAATCATGCACGGGGAAGACTGGGAGTCTCTAGTTCCTAGGGCGGTCGCTGAGGTCGTGAAGCCAATAATCAGAAAGGGACGTTTCAAAGGTCTTGAATAGGTTTCAGGAAATGGTTATCTCTTAGCATCTTACTTGCGTTACTTTATGGCTCTGAACTTCTCCGAATGCAAAACTCTCAGAGACATAGCTTTCGAGCTTGACGAGAGCGTTCGATACTTCGGATTTCTGGATAACAAGCAGGGAATGATCCTGAGCGAACTCAGGCGCGAGAAAACGATTCAGAATCCTGAAAACCAGCTTGTTAGCGATTTGACATTTTTCAAAGGGGCCATGTCCTCTTGGTCGATGTATTTCGGCAGAGTACGGCACGCCGTCGTAACACATGAAGGGTACAAAATAATTTTAGTGCCGCTAAGTTCGGGTCTTGCGATTGTCACAACGGATGCTCACTTTCCTCTCGCGAAAGCTGATGAACTCAGCGCTAAGCTGAGACAGAGCTTGGAACTTCTTACAAGCAAAGTTTAGAAAAGCTCCTTACACATTTTTCGTTTCGGGAACCAGTGTAGATTTTAAATGAGAAAGCTAGTGATGCTACCCGGTCCGACAAACGTTTCTCCTCGGGTGATGAACGCGATGCTGACCTCCATCATTAATCATCGTGGAGAAGAATTTCACGAGCTGTACCGCAAGCTAAGATTTGGTTGCCAGGAAGTTTTTCAAACAAAGAATGAAATTGTTGTTCTTTCGGCATCTGGCACAGGAGGTGTGGACGCCGCAGCTGGCTCGATTTTTTCGGAAAGCGATTCTGTAGTTGTTCCAGAATTTGGAGAATTTTCATCACGGCTGGGTGATTCCGTTCGCTACACCGGGGCGAATGTCATTGCGCCAAAATCAGAACTTGGCAAAGTTCCAACTGTCGAAGAAATTGACAGAGCAATGAAAAACACTGGAAAACCCAAAGCGCTCTGCGCGGTCTACAACGAAACCTCGACCGGAGTGACTTGGAGAGAACTAGAAAAGTTAAGCGAGATCGCAAAGAGGTACGATGCCCTCTTTATCGTTGACGCGATCAGCGTGATGGGGGGCGACAAGCTTCCTGTCGACGAGCTCGGAATAGACGTCTGCATTGCTGGCAGCCAAAAATGCTTGGCAGCTCCGCCAGGACTGGCTATTTTGTCCTTTAGTGAAAAAGCAAAGAGGGCCATGGAGGGCAAGAAACCCCGAACCCAATACTTTGACATGCCGAAATACTTCAAGTTCGCGGAACACGACGAGACGCCATCGACTCCAAGTCTGCCTCTGTTCTTTGCTCTGTCCGAAGCTCTCCAGATTATACACGAAGAGGGAATGGAAAAGAGGATCAAGCGTCACGCGGTCTGCGCTCGAGCCTTCTACTCTGCCTTTGAGAGAATAGGTCTACATGCGCTTCCCGACGAAAAATACCGGTCCAACGTTGTTATAGGAATAAAGTACCCAGAGACATTAGACGATGCGAAATTTAGGTCATTGCTCTCGGAGAGATTCGGAATAATCATAGCCGGTGGTTTTGGCAAATTGAAAGGAACAATGTTCAGAGTAGGGTCCATGGGAGATATCGACGCTTCTATGGTTAGCGTAACTATCGAATGTGTTGCCGAGTCGCTCAGGATTTTGGGCTACAATTGCAGCCCCTCCGATGCGGTTTCGTCGGCTTGGGAAGTACTGAAAACCCTATGAAGGCAAAGAATTTAACGCGAACTGGAGTGCTATTCTATCTACATTGACATTAGAAAATGGAACTTTGATTCTTGCCGATTACACCGGTAAAATTAAGGACACTGGCCAGATTATTGAAACAACGAGGAAAAGCGACGCTGAGAAAGCGGGGACGGCGGATCCTACGAGAAGTTACGAACCCAGGCTCATTGCTGTGGGAGAAGGATGGGTTCTGAAGGGTCTAGACGAGGCACTAGCAAAATCAGATCCAGGTCAAACAATGGACGTAGAGTTGACGCCTGACAAGGCATTCGGCAATCGCGATCCTACGAAGGTGTCGAGGTATCCTATCCGCAAGTTTGGCGAGAAGGCTTCCGAGCTTGAAGTGGGGGAGGACGTTGAGATCGACAATCGCGTCGGAATTGTGCGCTCAATTGAATCGGGGCGCGTGTTTGTTGATTTTAATCATAGATATGCTGGAAAGACGCTTGAATACAACGTTGAGATCAAGCAGAAGCTCGATGATAATCGCGCAAAAATTGAAGCCCTGATTCGGCGCCGTCTTCCGATCGAGAAAGAAAAGGTAAAGTTTGAAGCTCAAGACGGAAAGGAAATCAAAATATCAATTCCCAACGATTATTTTTTGCTGGACGGATTGCAAATTATCAAACGAGCAATCAGCAACGACCTATTCAAGTTCCTGAAGCCCGAAAAGGTTGAATTCGTCGAGGACTACGAGAATCCCGCTGCAAAGAAAGAGC
>JASHSF010000134.1 GCA_030036955.1 Nitrososphaerales archaeon | reverse complement strand
GTTGCGCTTCCACTCCGAATGATAATGAGGCAACCTGACAACAAAGGATTACTGGGTGCAATGCCAGGATTCCTTGGCAATCCCAGATCGCTTGGAATCAAAGCGATAACTGTCTTCTCAAGAAATAAGAATACTCAATTTCATTCGCATCAGGGAGCTGTCATTATCTTCGACACTGAAACAGGTCAACCGCTGGCTGTCATTGATGCAACTACGATTACTGCAATAAGGACTGCCGCCGCAAGCGGGGTCGCCACAAAGTATCTCGCTCGAAACAATTTAACCTCTCTCGCAATTTTGGGTTCGGGAACCCAAGCGTCAGAGCACTTGGAAGCAATGCTCTCGGTTCAACCGGGAATTGATCGAGTAAGAATTTGGTCTAGAACCCAAGAGAATGGTGAGCGATTTGTTGAAAGAGAATCGAGAAAATGGAAAGACAAATCGATTGAGCTCGTAGGCAGTCCTGAAAAAGCCACTAGAAATTCCGACATAATTTGTACGACGACCGGATCTACAGCGCCTATCCTAGAAGGGGATTGGGTGAGCGAAGGAGCTCACGTCAACGCCGTAGGATCTTCCGCTCCGGGCTTTCGTGAGCTTGACACAGAGCTAGTTGCTCGGAGCCGAGTGTTCGTTGACCGAAGGGAATCAGCTTTGAACGAAGCAGATGACATCAGGGTTCCTATCAAAGAAGGGGCGATAACAGAAGGGCACATCCTTGGAGAAATTGGGGAACTAGTCCTCGGAAAATTAAAGGGCAGGATATCAGATAAAGACGTAACCTTGTTCAAATCCCTAGGCGTTGCTATCGAGGATCTTGCCGCCGCAACCTCTGTTTATGAAAAAGCCAGAGAGAATCACGTAGGCACTTTTGTCGAGTTTACCCCCACGATTGAAGACGAGCATTAAAGTGGAAAATCCCGGTTACGTATTCAGTATTTTATCCTCGATAAGCAACATCCAGGATGACAAACTTTGATTGCCCGGAGTCAAGGGATGCCCCCGGGGAAAGAGTAGCTCGAAGAATCTAGAAGGGAACTTTCAATGATAACTGCTTGGGATACTTTCTTCAACACCGAAGTAGGCGCATCGGCAGCTCTTGCTGGCCTAATTTTTGTCGGGCTGTCGATTAACATTACGAGGATCGTATCGTTTGCTCGTCTCCCAGGCAGAGCTATACAATCGCTTACGGTTTTAGCCGCAATTCTTGTTGTGTCCCTTTTGGTGCTGGTTCCGAACCAACTGGTGTGGGCAATCGGGCTCGAGGTAGCCGTCGTTGGCGTCTCCGCTTGGGCAATAAACACGCACTTTGATTACGTGAATTACGAAAAAACTGACCAGAAGTACCGTCGATCGTATCTCAGTGTTGCAGCACTCGATCAATCTTGTACATTGCTTTACATTGTCGCTGGGATAGTACTGGTTTTCTACGGTGCGACAGGAATTTACCTTCTCGTACCTGCGACGGTGCTTTCGTTCCTCAAGGCGATTATTGACGCATGGGTCTTACTGGTAGAGATAAACCGTTGAATCCGATGGCGGCGCTCCAGGGGATTCGAGTCGATATCAGAACAAAAGTCGATTCAGATAAACATTGATCTACCTGAAATTGCAAAAAGGATGACGAAAAGGCCGATTCCTGGAAGCTACAAACGTAAGAGAAATTAGGAACTTCGCTGATTTCATTCAAGAAATGGTCAAGCCTGGCAGCCGCCTCTCATCTTTGGGATCGGCAATGATTATCGGAGGGCTGGTCATATTTTGGCCTGCTGTAATTTTCGGGCTCCGCCATATTATTCCTGATGGTCTAGTTGTTGGTCTCATAGACACCGCGGCACTGGTGATTGCTGCGACAGGATACATCCTATTCAGATTCGACCGAGCCGGACTCAGAAGAGCTGCTTTTGAGTCAATTTTCCTGTTCTTGAATCTTAACCTCTTGATATTCGAGGTCCAGCTATACTTCCACCCCTATCCGAATTATTGGTGGACCAGGCAAGCGGCTAACTGGATAGCGATGATAGGACTCGGAGGGATCATCACAAACCAGCTGGTTTTTGCAGTGTGCCTCTCAATAACCGCAATCTCGCTTCCGCTCTTTCTGCGAGAGAAGATTAACGCGCGTAACAAAAGGATTTTCGCAGAGCCCTCCGACTGTTAACTGCAACTTTACAGTCCGGCCGGAATTCAAGCAATCGAAGCTGACCAAGAATCACAATTTTTGCCTGGTGCAAATAGTCGCCTAAAAAGTTGAGGTTGGATCCCTGATCTTCATCCAAGAAACAATCGCGCCAACCTGCCTAATCTCGAGGGCGTCAAATGCTCCAGGTACCGCTTATCCTCTTCGTTCAGCAGTCCAAAACCTCGCACGCAGAGCAAAAGAATTGCTCCCCCGATGAGGAAGTAAGGGATTAGCGTTATTGTTCCATCTGATACGAATGCGGACAATGAGGACAAAATGGCAAACGAGATCAAGGACATAACGATTACCTTGACGTAGAACCTAATATCAGCAACGCCTGACAGATAATGCCTTGTCAAGTACACCGTCATCAGGAATCCTGCAATATCAACCAGGATTCTGCTCGTCGCAGCCCCCAGCAGCCCAAAACTTGGAATCAAAGAAAGTGACAGTGTCAGATCCAGTATCAAGGTCACAATTCCTATCAGCATGACTTGAATTGTCTTCCCGGTTGAAAGCAGTAGCGAAGTAGGTATTCCCTGCATTGCAATAAAAAGAAAGAAACAAGCCATAAGCTGCAGCGGAAGGTTGGCGGCTAGATAACTCTGACCTCCCCCAGAAAACAAATTGATGAACTGTTTTGAAAGACCGGCAACAGCAAAGGATACGGGGACTAGGGCGAGCACGGCGTATCTGAAGGCGAGTCTCAAAGCGTTGGAGAGCTTATTGGGATCCTCTGCATTCGATGAAGTTTCAGGGAAGAAGGCAGTATTGAGAGGTGCAAAGAGAACGACGCCGAGGCCTCCTGAGATAGCGATTGCAAGGTTGTATGCACCCAGACGCGTTTCATTTAGCAATCCGCCTACCACAATTGGATCGCCGATGTTAGTGGCAACTGTAACGATTCCCGCAATCCCAAGAGGAATCGAGTATCTGAGCACTCGCCCGAAAGTCCACCCTTGAGTTTTCGTGGATTTTATGTGGAAAATGCCCCTACGCGTGATCCTTAAGCACCAAAAACAAATCACAGCGCCGTAAAAGACCCAAGCAATAATTGGAACAATCACACTGTGAAACTCGAGCAGGGAGAGAACCGTGAGACAAACCATCGCCAGATTTGCACTCACAAGCATCCTAGCGAGAGATTCATACTTCTTCATGCCTTGGACGAGGCCCTGTAATATTCCCGAGATAGTGACGGAAAAGAGCCAAGCCCCTGCAGTTGCAAAGATCCACGCGGAACTCGAGCTCTTCGTAAAATACAAAGATAGGGTCGGTGAAAGGAGAACGAACACAATCGATGCCGCTGTTGTGAAGATCAATGAAAGCACTAGGATTGATCTTGAGATGGTTCTGGACTCTTCTTCGTCACGTGCCATCATGGCAACGAATCTGGTAGCCGCAGATTGCAAACCAAAGGAAGCAACCGATGTTCCAATTCCAACCACGAGCGCTACCGCCGAGTATAGTCCATACTCAGAAGGGGATAAGAGACGAAGCAACAATCCGAGGAAGACAAATCCAAGAATACTGTTGAGCAGGTTCTGAATAGTGAGTGATCTGATACCGAAGACGATATTCTTCTCTCTCGGAGTAGTCACAACGCCTTCTCCGGCCAATGAATTTCGCTTCTGCGACAAACCAAAGAGTTGAAATTATATCAAATTATTTGTTGGCCGACCTGATGTTTGAACTTTGCAACGATTTAGGAGCAATCTAGGAATCTCCAAAAATAGTTGTATTTCTGCCTCTGTACGAACGCCTTTGCGGAGTTTTTGACTATTGTCGTTACACAAGCTGGTAATTATCGGAATCGATGGAGCGGACTACCGCTTAACGCAAAGTTTCATGCTAAATGGAGATCTACCGAGACTTTCCGGGATAAAGGATCGGTATAATTTTTCGTGTTTGAAATCGGTTATCCCGCCCCATACGGCTCCTGGCTGGACTTCGATTACCACCGGCGTGAACCCGGGCAAACATGGAATATACTACTTCCACAATTTTTCATCTTCTCCTCCCACTTTAACAAACTCAACTAACACGTCGACTCCCAGAGTCTGGGATTAT
>JASHSF010000133.1 GCA_030036955.1 Nitrososphaerales archaeon | reverse complement strand
CGGGTGCGCCTGACAATTCAAGCACGGCCTATAACCGGCGTCTTTGAATAGCATAACTTGTTCTGTTTTCAACGTATTCTCACGCGAATACCGGAGTTATAACGGATTTATCCAATTTCCCAAATCATTCCTAAATTGCTCCACTATCTTGCGATAATTGAAGTCAGCAAATCGGCTCCTTCAATTCCGCGTCGAGCCCGTTTCTCTTCAGCAGCTCGGGGTAGCGGCGATCTTTTCTCGCTTTTTCAAACGCCGGACAATAGCGAATTCTCGGCGAATCGAAAACGTGCTGGTCCACTGCTCGAAACATCGAGCGAAAGAAACCATCTATGTCCCCAAAGTAATATGAGAGGTATCCTATAGTGCGCTCGAGCGTTGCGCCGCCCCGGAAAGAATCGTCGAGCTTCTTTATGATTCCCTGTACTGACTCTTTGTCCCCGCTTGCAGCGTAGATGTAGCCTCGCATGACTAGCGAATTAAATTCGGATGGAGAAAACCTTTCCAGCACTCTTACTTGCTCATCCGCTTTTGCAAGCTCCCGCTTGCCGAGATAATAATCGGCGAGTGCAAGATGAATTTCAAAGGGCGCGAGTTTGATGCTTTTGTTCCACAGCTCGAGAGCTTCCTCCTCCTTACCCATGTAAGACATGAACAAGCCGTAGTATCTTATGTAGTGGGCAGAAAGCGGATCGAGCAAGTGCGCAATTCCAAATTCCTTTAAACCGGACTGGGGGTATCCCTTCGTCAGAAGCACTCTCCCGAGGCTCTGGTGCGCTTCGGGAAAATTAGGGTTCAGCTCAATTGCCCTTCGGCCTTCTCTCTCCGCAGTTTCAAAGTCATCTACACCCCACGCGAAGTAAGACATTAGGGAATGCGCTTCTGCCAAGTTATCGTTGATTTCGAGCGCTCTTAGCACTGCGGTCTTCATTGCATCCACGCCTTCGTCGTAACTGAGAATGCTCCTGATGCCCAGCTCGGGATAGCAGGACCCCATCCCGACGTACGCGCGGGCAAAGTTAGGGTCTAGCTGCACAGCTTTTGTAAAATATTCTAGGGCTTGCTTCAGCGACGTGTCCGTCCTTTCGCTGAAAAGCCTCTGCGCTTTCAGGTAGTAGGTGTATGCTGTTATGTTTGTCGTGTCTGCAACAGTTCCAGGAGATTTCGCTGGCAGGACGAAATCTGGTAGAGACCCGCTGACCTTCCTTGATATTTCATCCTGAATTGCAAATATGTCGCCCATGTTATTGTCGTAGGTGGAAGACCAGAGGTGCTCGTCGCTGTTGGCATCGACCACTTGGACGCTCACTCGAATTCTGTCGCCAGACTTTCTGACGCTTCCCTCGACCAAAACGCCGCAGCCGAGCTCCTTGCCAATTTCGGTAATTCCCTTCCCGCTGCCCTTGTACTTCATGCTGGAAGTGCGGGCGATAACCCGCAAACCTTTCACGAGTGATAATTTCGAGATTAGCTCCTCTGTTAAGCCATCGGCAAAGTAATCGTCGCTAGGATCGTGGCTGATATTTGTAAAGGGCAAAACGGCGACCCTGTGCATATCTAAAGCCGGTAATACGCTCTCGAGGTTTTCTTGACTAATCATTACTCAATTTGCCCACCGATTGGGCAGAAAAGCTAGTACACACTTGGATAGTAGCAACTATGCAAATAAGCGGGTTGTATCCGTGCTTCGAATTCTGACTCTAGTAAAGAGAGGAATCAGGGCTGCTTTCGCTCTACGCTTGGTATGTTTTAGCTCCTTTCCGGCAGATGTGTTTTCTCGGCATGTGCAGAAACTGAAATTCAAAAGCTACAGAAACTATGGATGTGTGGATCTGAATGCGTCAGTTTCTAGTGCCGCAAGTCTTAACAACAGTTTGAATAGTAGCCCAGTTCTTTATCCGGAAGCTCGCACGTAAATGAAGGCTATTATCGTTACAAAATACGGCAAGCCAGCCGAAGTTCTGAAGCTCACTGAAGTGGAAAAACCAGTCCCCGGGGACAAGGAAGTTTTGATCAAAGTTCGCGCCGCGTCTTTGAACAAACTTGATCTCGCCTCGGTCGGGGGAATATGGGCAGCCCGCCTTCTCGGAACAGGTCTCCGAAAACCAAAGCAAGTGAGACTCGGTTCTGACGTCGCAGGAGTTGTAGAGTCCATCGGCAAAGATGTGAAGCAGCTCAAGCCGGGCGACGAAGTATTCGGGACTGCAACTGGAAGCTATGCAGAGTACGTCTGCGCCCAAGAAGAAAGGGTGACAGTGAAACCTGAAAGCGTTTCATTCGAAGAGTGCGCCGCCGTGCCCATTGCTGCAATCACCGCCCTCCAGGGCCTTCGAGATAAAGCGAAGATTCAGCGTGGGCAAAAAGTCATGATTCACGGCGCCTCTGGCGGCGTTGGCACGTTTGCCGTGCAGATTGCAAAATCGTTTGAGACCGAAGTCACTGCCGTATGCAGCGCAAGGAATCTGGAAAACGCAAGATCACTTGGAGCTGATCACGTAATCGATTACACGAAAGAGGACTTTTCGAAGAATGGAGCAAATTATGACTTGATCCTAGTCGCAAATGGAAATCGATCTGCAACGGCGTACAGGCGCGCGCTGAAAGCGAATGGAGTATGCGTAGTGGCAGGTGGTTCGCTCAGGCAGCTCTTCCAAGTTATACTGCTCGGTCCGCTCGTTTCTACGGGAGGCAAGAAAATCACCTTCTTGGGAATTGCCAAGCTAAACAATCCGGATCTCGTATTCCTC
>JASHSF010000016.1 GCA_030036955.1 Nitrososphaerales archaeon | reverse complement strand
CTTGATAGCTCTGGCGGCAATTTGCGCGGAAGACAGATCTGACTCACCTCGAATCGAGCAGTCAGATGTTTAAGCGAATCTGAGATTAAACTTTCCGGCCCGAGGAAAAAGGGTTATTGGAAGGATGAATCGAAGTTTCCTCCAGTTGCTTCGATCTAGTTCTACTCGTCCATTCAGCCTGCCCGAAGGAAAGCTTCCCGCTGAAGTACTCTCGAAACTCCTACGTTCGTTCAGAAGTTCGAAAAATCTTCTAATCGGCCCGAGCATCGGCGTAGACGTCGGCATTGTGAAAAATCCGGGAAAGTACTTAGTGACTTCGACAGACCCCATAACGGGGGCCACTAGAAGACTTGGCTGGCACGCAGTAAATGTGAGCGCTAATGACGTCGCGACGAGCGGCATAATGCCGAGCACGCTCTGCATTGTGTCGCTCTTCCCGCGAGGCACTAAATTCGGGGAGATTCGAGCCGTCCTAAACGAAATCAACACTACAGCCCGCAAGTTGGGAGTCGCTGTAGCCGGTGGACACACGGAGATTACCAAGGAAGTAACTCATCCGATAATAACGGTGACGTGTTTTGGATCTGGCGACCGTTTTGTCACCGCTGCGAACTCACGTTCGAACGATTCAATTCTAATGACCAAGAGTGCTGGAATAGAGGGAACATCGATCCTGTACTCGCTAAAGCGGGCAAGAAAGTCCATTCGTCCCGAAATGGTTGCGAGAGGACTAAAGCTTATTGACAGTATGAGCGTAGTCCGGGATGCGAAAGTCGCGTTTGCCACGGGTAAGGTGCATGCGATGCACGACATAACGGAAGGTGGCGTACTGGGGGCTGCGCTTGAAATGAGCATCGCTTCTAGAATTGGATTTAAGTTAGAGTTAGGCGCTATTCCCGTTGACGAGTCAACGCGGATCATTTGCAAGCGATTGAAGATCGATCCGCTCCGACTTATCGGATCAGGTTCTCTCATGCTATCGTGCAGAAGATCGAATGCGAGCGAAATTATATCCGCTTTAGAGAGAAGGCGTATTGCTTGTACCGAGGTCGGACAATTCGTGCCTAACCGATCCTATCGAAGATTGGTGCTAGCGGACGGCACTGAGAAGAATCTTCGCGAAACATCCATAGAAGACGAGCTGTGGAAAACCCTAGGCAAGTATCGTTAGTTTTCTCGAAATGCAAGCTTTTACGAAGTGATAATAACTTGGCTCTGGCCTTCCCGGCCTGCTAATGTACTCGGGGTGGAACTGGGTTGCAAAGAAGAACGGGTGATCCAGAATCTCAAGTATCTCGGTTCTTCTCCCGTTATCGCTGAATGCTGAAAAATGCATACCTGCCTTCTCGAAAGCCTCTCTGTACTTCTGGTTGAATTCGAATCTGTGTCGGTGCCTTTCCCTGATGACAGGTTTTTGGTAAATTTTCGATGCCATGGTTTCATCGGTAATGTAAATATCATGCCCTCCGAGCCTCATAGAGCCACCCATGTCCTTTACCTGCTTTTGTTCGGGCAACAAGTCGATTACGGGGTTTTTTGTATCTGGATTCAGCTCCGTTGAATTGGCATCCATCATTCCCAGAACGTGGCGCGCGAAAGCGACTATTGAAAGCTGGAAACCAAAGCATAGTCCGAGAAAAGGTATTGCGTTTTCTCTCGCGTAATTTGATGCGAGTATCTTGCCTTCGGCACCTCGCTTTCCGAAGCCTTGGGGAATGATAATACCGTGATAGTCTTGTAAACGATTCACAGAGTCTGGATTCGCTTCAAAGTCGGTCGAATCGCAAGGCTCAACTTTCACTGAATATCCAAGCATTGCTCCCGCGTGAGTTAAAGATTCTATGACCGATGCATAGCTGTCATTTAGAGCAACGTATTTTCCGACAAGGGCTATGTTTACTCCGTCTTTCGTGTTTGAAAATTGCCTTGCTATTTTGCGCCAAGCTTCGAAGTCACCATTTCGAGGTTTTAGGCGGAACCTGTCGCAGATTGTCTCGATAACATTTTCCGACTGCAAGACCTCTGGAACTTGATAGATCGATTTGACGTCGGGATTAGAGATCACGCTCTTCAGCTCAACGCTTGTAAAAAGCGAAATCTTTTCTTTTGTTTCCTTTGTTAGCTTTCGATCAGATCTAACGACAATCATGTCAGGTTGAATGCCGATGCGGCGGAGTTCCTGAACACTGTGCTGCGTCGGCTTTGTCTTTTGTTCGCCAACCGTTTCCAGCACGGGGGCAAGAGTGACGTGGATGAAGAAAGTGTTGTTTGAGCCTTCTTCAAGTCTCATCTGCCTAAAGGCTTCCAGAAACGGGAGGCTCTCAATGTCTCCGACAGTGCCCCCGCACTCCACGACGAGCACTTCGGCTTTTCGGCTAGAGGCAAGTTCCCTGATTCTGAATTTTATTGCATCAGTAATGTGCGGAATGATTTGCACACATTTGCCCAAGAATTTTCCCGCTCTTTCTTCTTGGATGACCTCTTGATACACGGAACCGGTTGTCAAGTTGTGGTATTTCGTAAGATTGGTATCTAGGAAGCGCTCGTAATTTCCAATATCCATGTCGGTTTCGCCGCCGTCGTCTGTGACAAAGACTTCGCCGTGCGCAATCGGATTCATCGTACCGGCGTCGACGTTGAGATAGGGATCTATTTTGAGAGAGCTAACCGTAAAGCCCGAGAGCTGAAGAAGCTTCGCAATCGATGAGCAGGTTATACCCTTGCCGAGGCCGGACATTACTCCGCCCGTTACGAAAATGTACTTTGAACGTGGCCTTTGGTCAGGGGAATTCCCTTTCTGAACACTCTCGGTTTCGGCAAGCATACGATTTCTAGTCGAAAGTATCTAATAACCTTAACTCAAATAGCATCCAAGTTTTTTGCTTCACTCCGCTGGAACAGTTGGGGATACCAGATCAGCTATATCCCGTTGGCATCTTGCTATTCTTTCTATCAAATCTGAAATGTGGAGTAGCTCTGGAAGATTTTCGGACACTGAAGCACCCTTTCGTAAATTCTCAAGCAATCCTTCAAAATTCTTGTAGCTATCGATAACTTCCTGCGCAATTCGGTAATTCTTTTCGACGAAGGCGCGAGTCGAGCCGTCTTCTATAGAATCTAAAGCTTGGTTTATTGAAGAGAGCTGCTTTTGAATCGATGGCTCTATCCGCTG
>JASHSF010000132.1 GCA_030036955.1 Nitrososphaerales archaeon | reverse complement strand
AGCGATTATCAAATTTATTCCTCACTATTTCCTGATCCCAAGCTCTCAAATCCCATATATTGGGGTTCTTCTTGATGCCACGCGACGTCTCTCGAACAGGTGCCGTTCAGACGGATATCACAAAATCTTAAGCGGTAGTCTGCCGTCGAACCTCTTGTCAAGGCAAACAACGCTATGTCAAGTATACTTCAAAAGCCTGCCGGGTGAAAGATTCCTCCCAATATACCATATACTGTCAATATCGACTATTGTTTGTCTATTCGTAGGAGATAAATACGAACAACAGATACCGCCCCACTGGTTTCTCTTACCATGCGCGACGAAAGTTCAGAGAACAAAGGTTTCCTCAATAAAATACAACTCGTATCACTCATTACGCTCACAATACTGATTTTATCATCGTTTGCAGCTGTAGGAATGGGACAGGCAGCCGCTTACAACAGTCCGATCAAGCACGTGCTGTTAATCTCGGTGGACGGGCTTCATCAATCCGACCTCGAATGGTATGTCAATACATATCCGAACTCTGAGCTGGCGAAGCTCGTCAAGGGCGGCATGGAGTATAGCAGCGCGCAATCCACTACCCCGTCAGACTCTTTTCCATCAACCGTCGGGCTCATGACCGGCGGTAACCCGAGCGTGACGGGCATCTACTATGACGACGAGTACAGCCAGGCCGTCTACCCGGCTGGCACTACCTCATGCCAGGGTCCCACCGGCGGCGCCGTCATATACGACTCGCCGGACGACCTAAACGTAAGCGCGCTCGACGCAGGCCAAAACATACCAGGAATTAACCAAAACCCTGCGCTTATCATGGATATGACCGGCAATCCGCAGACGGTGCTAAACGCGTCGACTTTCCCTGTTAACCCAGTTACGTGCCAGCCGATCTGGCCGCATTCATATCTCCAGGTCAACACGATATTCGACGTCGCAAGTGCTGCCGGGCTGCGGACAGCGTGGTCAGACAAGCACCCTGCGTATGAAATCCTCGACGGTCCTTCTGGACACGGGATTGACGATTTGTTCACACCAGAGATCGACTCGATTGCAGTCGAGCCGAACGGCCACCTATACCCGATAGCACCCGACGGCGGCAACTCCTGGACGGACGACAACGCCGCAACGAAGCAATACGACGGCTACAAGGTGCAGGCGATCTTAAACGAGATTGACGGCTACGACCACAGCGGCCGGTACAAAGTCGGCGTCCCGGCGATTTTCGGTATGAACTTCCAGACGGTCTCTGTCGCCCAGAAGCTCTACGCGTCGCCTGCTGTTTTGAATGGTCCCAACGCGAACGGAGATTACACGCTCGGGCCGGTTTTGCTTGGCGGTTATTATCCGGGTACTCACACTCCGGGCCCGCTGCTCCAGAGCGCGCTCGACTATGTCAACCGGCAGATGCAGCGGATCGTCAACGCGATCGATCAGCAGGGGCTTGCTGGTTCTACGGTCATAATCTTGACCGCGAAGCACGGCCAGTCGCCTCTGAATTCCAACCACCTACGACTGATCAACAATGCGCCGATCCTTACGGCGATCGACAATGCGTGGGACGCGCACATTGGTTGCACATCGAATTGCGCTCCACTGATCGTCGGCGGAACGGACGACGACGTGTGGCAGAGCTACCTATCGGTCGACACGCAGTCTGCGGCTAACTTTGTCAAAAACTATCTCTGGGACCACAGCGCACCCGCTGATACGTACGGCAACAAGACCGTGATGGTGCCGCACTCGGGTCTCGCGCAGATCTACGCGGGAAAAGCTGCCGCTGAATTCTTCGGCGTGTCTGTCTCAAACCCTCGCTACCCCGAAGTGTTCGGTCGGGTCCAAGTCGGAGTTATCTACAACACAGGGTTCACTACACCTCAGAATTATGAAATCGCCGAACACGGCGGCGACAACCCGGGCGACCTTGATGTTCCTATACTCATCTACGCGCCCGGCATCGTGATGCCTGGATCGAACGGCCAGCGCGTCGAGACGACGCAGGTCGCGCCAACTATCCTAGCGCTGCTCGGGCTAGACCCGTACAAATTGCAAGCGGTGCAGATCGAGCACACTCACGTGCTGCCCGGACTCGGCATCACCGTTGATGCCTGATCGTATTTTATTGGATCCTGAGCACCGGTCCCAGGTTCTCCTTTCGGGCTAGCGACAGTAATAATTGCGGAGCCATTTGTGAGAATCTAGGTGGCACCCCGCACTGCTCTAAACCCAATCAGTTGGTAGGATCGAGTGAAAATGCACAAAGTGCTTTATCATGAAAGCGGCCACTTGCGGGACTCTAGTAATTGCCCATCCTGTATTGAAACCCAAGTGGCCTTGTGGCAGCCCACGCAAGGTAGCAGCCCCTCGAAGTTCGGCTCGTTCCCGTACGGCTCGATCGCTGACCCGCAATGTGCACAAGTTATATCTCCCATTTCTGATTTTCATTAGAAACCCAAGCTAAACTTTGCCTAAAATCTTTCGGAAATTTTCCTAAAACAATAAATTAATCCAATTCTCAATCCCACGACTGCACACTTGCAATCACAGAGCAAAAGCGGATTAGCTCCAAATCAATACTATGGCAACCGCTGGATAATCTATTCCGCACTCGGCGAACCGGTCATTCGGGCGGAAGACTGGCATCTGAAAACATCTGGACTGGTCGAAAAGCCCCTTGATCTTTCTTTTGACGAGATGCAGAAATTCCCGCAAACAAACTTCACAAAGGACTTCTCCTGTGTAACCCGATGGTCGATAAAAAGCGTCGTCTGGAGCGGGGTTGCCTTTACGGAAATTGCGAAGCTTTCAGGCGTAAAACCTGAAGCAAAGTGGGTAATGTTCCGCTGCGCGGATGGCTACACCGCTCCAGTGCCTCTGGAGGACGCGATGGCTGAAGATTCTCTCGTCGCCTTCACAATGAACGGAAAGCCGATTCCGCAGCAACAGGGGTATCCCTGCAGGCCGTTCATCGGGCATCTGTACGGATGGAAGAGCGGGAAGTGGCTCGACGAGATTCAGTTCATGCCAGATTATCAAGATGGCTACTGGGAGATGTACGGCTACAATGAAAGGGGTGATATTTGGAACGAAGAGAGGTTCAAGGGACAGTACGGAAAGCAGCAGAGGCACAGAAGTACGGGATTTGTGCAGATATAGAAAATACCGAAATTGGATTGGATCTCTACCCGGAAAATGCTGCGAGTATCGTGAGAATGTAATTCATGAAGTACAAGCTTAGGCACACGGGGCACACTGCCTGAGTAGCAGGATATACAACAAAGATATCAAAATACCAAAGGTACACCGTGAAGAGGTTACCGATAGTAAGCAGCAAAATCATGTAGGTTCTGTTAATCTTTGGTCGCATGAGCAACGCCACAATCAAGACGAGCGGGAACCAAACAATTCCGAACACGTAAAGTGGAATTCCAAACGGTTTCGCAAAAGCGAAAACAGCTTGACAGGATATGTGAGCGTTGACACTGCACGAGCGACTAACGGAAGTCGAATAGCTAACAATCTCGTCATATGCGTGGTAAATGGCAGTTCCAATGCCTACCAAAGCAACGGCGATGAAAGAATAGTATAGCCCGTTTTTCAATAGAATCTACCGCTGAATTGTTTTAACTAAGAAATTGTTTAGCTGCTATCGGAATAGTAGTACTTGTAGGTTAATAGCTCAGAAGAATTTATCTGTTGTCAAGAGCGAACGAGAAAGTGCCAATGCGCATCGCAACTATTAGTGTTTTCCAACAATTTCCTTTTTGAACGTTATCGTTGAGCGGACGCAGCGAGTGGTCTAAGAAGAACTAATGGATTTCTTTGAGCTAATTGCCCTTCCGTTTATTCTTGAGGCTCTCCGAGACGCCTGATTTTTCATTTATCGCCTTGTACTGCTGAAGTGCTGCCTCGAGAGACGGCAAACCTGTAGCTTCAGCTGGACTTTTATCGATTTCACCCTGCTCCTTTGGTTCTTGTGGAGCGGACGCAAACCTCACATGCACTGCTTGCAGGGGTGGTTTTGGTGCCACGGGCTCGGCCTTCAGTGGCACAACTTGGACATCTTTCTCCTCTACAAGCTCTTGCTCCTGGACTTCGCTGTGAAACTTCGCAGCGTCCTCACTATCATCTTTTATCGGAGGTGCCGCCTCCACCGGCTTGGGATCCTCTTTCAATTCCTCCTTGACAGGAACATTTGTCTGGCTATCCGGCTTTTGCTCTAAAGAGACCAGACGAGAGAAAAGGGCGCCAAATTCGTGCAAGATTTCGGCTGATTTTTCGAGCTCCTTGATTTTCGCCTCAAGCTCAGATTTTTCTTCCGCGTACTTGTCAGCAAGTTTCTTGTAATTTGCAAGTTCATCTTTGGACTTGCTGGAATCTTTTGTGAGGCTCTGCAGCTTGCTTATCCGTGCTTTTGCTGTGGCCAGCTCCTTTTCGAGAACCGCTTCCCTGTCACTGCTTGGACCCTTTTGAGCGCATAAGGGACACTCATTCATATACAGCACGACCGCCCCTTCGTGCTTGCAGACCTTCTGCTCAGTCACTTGGTCCGAAGAGGACTTTACTGCCATTTAGTTCGATTCTAACCTTGCATCAGGGAATAAGATCCCACATGATGATTACGAAATGAGTTCCGTATTAACTCTGAGAATTGCAGAAAAGATATCTGAAATCGATATCCGCTCACGATCTATGTAGAAATACTAAAGCTTGGATTCCAAGAATGGTAACATCACTTATCTCGATCCAAGAATCGGTATGCATACGGGACTCTATAGCCATTGCGAATCCTTGTCATCGGTGGAACGCGCTTTATCGGCGTATACGTCGTGGCGCAGCTCAGCGCGATGGGGCACGAGGTTACGATCTTTCACCGAGGGCAATCAGAGGCAAATGAGCTACAGGAAATCGAGCACATCCACGGCGATAGGGAAGAGCTCGCCAAATTCACAGATGAGTTCAAGAGACTTTCACCAGATGTTGTTCTGGACATGAGTCTAGCAAACGAAGCCCAAACGAGAAAGGTCGTGAATGCTGTTCGGGGGTTCGCAGATAGAATCGTGGCTCCCAGCAGCATGGACGTGTACTACTCTTTCGGATTGCTGAACGGCACCGAAGTGGGACCGCCCCAGGAAACTCCTATCACGGAGGAAGGAAAACTCAGATCAAATCTCTATCCCTATCGCAAAATTATTCCGGAACCGTGGGCACAAAAATACGATAAAATTCTCGTCGAGAAGGTGTTAATGGGAGACGAAAAAGTAGATGGAACAGTGCTACGCCTCCCGGTGGTTTATGGGCCGCTCGATTATCAACACAGATTATTCTACTGGCTAAAGGCAATGGTTCTTGACAGGCGTAATTCGATCCTCCTCGGAGAGAAGAAGGCAAATGAGAGAGGTCCTTCGGGTTACGTCGAAAACATAGCTCGTGGAATAGTCCTCGCGGCTACGAGCGACGCTGCGCGGAAGCGAATTTACAATGTATGCGAACCTGAGTCGCTCAGCATGTTAGAGCAAGGGCGCGCTGTGGCAAAAGTGGTGAAATGGGGTGGTAAAATTATTACCGGGCCTGACAAAGTGCTACCCGAAGGCCTGCGCGGAACGGGAATTGATTGGACCGTCGACTCCACAAAAATCCGTAGAGAGCTCGGATACAAAGAAATTGTACCCTTCGAGGAAGGATTGAGGAAAACAATAGATTGGGAGCTCAAAAATCCCCCGGCAAAGCCAGCTGATTACCAGCTAATCGACTATTCGCTCGAGGACAAGCTGCTCGACGATCTCCAAGTGCGTTCGTAGCTCTTCGGATAAGGATTAAGTACAAGCTCATGCATTTCGCTAATTATGCACAGAACCCTCCAAATCTCGCTCGCTCTTTCATTAGCTTCAGCTATCGGTCTGTCAGCTGTCTTTTTTCTGCCAAAGCATACCGTCGGTTCGAAAGCGAAGAATGCTAGCAAGCTAGAAACCTTGAACGTGGCAATTTCAAGGGCAATTGCAAAATCGCGAAAAGACAGCACCCATAGAATCTGAACGCTTTGGCTCATCAGCGTTCCTTGGTTCACTAAATTATCTGCCGCATCAAATATTTGCCGTTCGGCAGCATGCCGTGATCGTTATTCAAGTAAACGTACTTTCTGCTAGCCTGCAAAGAATCTAATTTCTGCAGCATATCGTCCAGGTCGCTCTCCGTGTAAACCGAAGAGTACCAGGATTTTCTTCCGTGGAGTCGCAGATAAACAACATCATTCATTGAAATCATATCGCTTGGTAGCTTCGGCGCATCCACCGAGCAGAATACGATCCCGAGCTCCTCCACTTCTTTCAAGTGATCCCACCAGCTTTTCTCTCTGAATTCAACGACTGCCTTGTTTTTTAGACTCAAGTTTCGAAAAAATTTTGAAAGCGACTCTATGTTTTCCTCGCTAGCAGAGTAATCTGGCGGCATTTGAAAGAGCCAGAATGCGAGCTTGCCGGTGACTTCTAGCTTTTCGAGCGCCGAGCGAAACCTCTGCCACAAATTCATACTGTCTCCTCCCAGGCGCGCAAAGTGAGTTATGAAACGGTTTACTTTTATCGAAAAATCAAAGCCCTCCGGCGCAATTTCCCACGCCCTAATCCAGCTCTGCATTGGAAAGCGGTAGTAGCTGGCGTTTATTTCTACCGTCGGAAACCCCTGAGCCAGGTACCACGCAAATGGCGTGGGCTTCCCCTTGTTCCAGGCGTAGCTGTAACCCGAGGTCCCTACTCTGAGGTTCATCAACAGAAGAATCTATTTCTGTCCTAGTTAGGGTACGCAATAATTTTTCTAGGCTTTACAAGCTTCAATTTTCGACGAGTGCATCCAGTGGAAAAATTCAATACCCTTCAGGAATGGTACCCCAGGGCTCATCAGGGTGATCGTACAGTTCGATAAAGTTGCCGTCGGGATCTTTGATGTACGCTACGCGCGGCCCTCCTTTCAGATACCATATGTCCTCATTCAACAGTTTCCTATGCTCATCCAGTGCGCCGAGCTCTTTCGTCGCCGGATGGATTCCCATCCTTGAAAGGCGCTTTAGCGTCTCATCCAAGTTTTTTACTCTGACTCCGATGTGGTCAAGTCCTTCCCCAGGAACATAGAGAGTGGCAAATTCCGAATCCTTTGAGTACCAATTGAGCTCGATCTTTTGACCCGACATTGGATCTTTGAATAGAACGTATTGCTGGACGTCGTTTCCGCCTCGAGCGATTTCAACGAGGCTGAAGACCTTCGTGTAGAACTTCAGAGATCTCTCAAGATCAGTGACGCGAATTCCGAAATAACTTATCCACATAAACTATTTCGAAGGACTGCTCCGATTTAAGCAATCGAAAAAACCGATAAGAAGGCAATCGTAACGGCTCGTAAGTGATTGCAGAGGATAGCGGGATAAAATCAAGGCTCGCCAGAAGCATCAACAGGTAGCCCGTCTATCCATAATTTGGTGACCGGTGCAGATGAGACATAACCCAGGTAAAAATGCCTATGCTCTAACTATCTCTTCCGGAGCATCAGCGAGAGATTTCTTGCCAAAGTTTATTTCGATTATTTCCTGATAGTGCGCGGGCTTTGGTGGCCAACCCTCCGTCATGTATTTCACGAATTCTTCCTTCGAGTGAACCTGAAGGGCAGGATTTGTTTCTCGTTCGGTTCCTATTGTCGTTGAGTTTTTGGCGCTTGCAAGGAAGTGCTTCGCTCCGATATGAGCAGGGTACACTTCGGTTTCCGGCGGTAGCAACAGAATCTTGTGGAAAAGGCTCTCGTACATTGCATCATTGTCGCCGCGCCCCAAATCAGTTCGACCCACGTCCCCGATAAAGAGGCAATCCCCGGATATGAGTTTGTTCCTTTCAGGGGTTTCGAGGAGCAGGCAAATGTGATCCGTGGCGTGCCCTGGAGTGTAGATTACTTTAATCGCGAAGGAGGCGCCGATCCAATTTTCTAAATGATCTCCGTCCTTGAGTTTCGTATAGCTGAAAACAGCCGGGCTGCTCTCATGCATCGCGATTATGGCACTGGGATAGAGCTTGGAAAAAGATCGGATGCCTGAAAGATGATCCGCGTGAGTGTGGGTATCCACCAGAGCTACAAGTTCAATGTTGTGATCCTTCAGGTAAGTTTCGTTCCGCTCTATGTCGATTACCGGATCCACGAGAATGCCCTTCCCAGTTTTTTCTGAAGCTATGAGATATGAGGCGCAGCCGGTTGATTCACGGATGAATTGATGAAAGACAAGTTCTCCCTCCAAATCGACACATTACTCCCTAGCAATCTCTAGAGTACAAACAGATCTATAACTACTTTGGAAGTAGTCTAACTTTGCCGACTTTCGTTTTGACTAAAGCTTCAAAAAGCTTACACAGAGAGGCGAGAAAGAACGATAAGCTTTTTCAGGACTTGGTTTTTTCGTAAAACGAAAAAGCTCACCGCTGCGAACGGGTGATTAATTTCATTGGTATTTGCTTGTTCTGCCACTTTAAGTAGCACCTGCCATTGCCTTCAGTACTCTATTAATAGATATAGGGGATGATTTTTCAACGGCGGGCGGGTCCCGAATGCGAGAAAACACTCATCTGGGCAAAGACCGTTGTCTTTCATCTTTTCAGGCGTCTTTCAGCTTTGGGCCCTGAATACAAATTAATAACTCACTAACAGACCTCTCCTAATTTCTTGGAGCAAATTTCCAAATTTCTCGATCGAGTTTTCAACGAAGACGTGATGGATCTCCTGAAAAAAATTCCGGACAGCTCGATCGACTGCATCTACGCCGATCCCGATTACAATGTCGGAATAAAATACAACAAAGAAACCTCCTACAGCAGATCCTTCGACAGCTACATCGCCTGGTGCGTACTGTGGTCGCAGGAGTGCAAAAGAGTTCTGAAGGAGCGCGGCAATTTTTTCATCATCAACTACCCAAAGAACAACGCCCACCTGCGCGTCAACTACCTCGACGGCGCATTTTACCGCGTGAGCGAATACGTCTGGGTGTACAACACCAACATCGGTCACAGCAAGAGCAAATTCACGACCGCGCACCGCTCAATTCTTCACTGCACGAAGAGCCGCGACAACGCTTTTTACAAAGACAGCGTCGCCGTCGAGTACAAAAATCCGACGGATCGGCGCGTCATGAACCTCCTGAAGCAGGGGAAGAAGGGTCGGATGCCTTACAGCTGGCTGTATTTCGATCTCGTGAAAAACGTCTCGCGGAGCAAGAGCTTTCACTCCTGCCAGATTCCAGATGGGCTTTCGCGCACTCTCTTCCTCTCCTGCACAAAGCCCGGCGATGTAGTTCTCACCCTATTCGGCGGGAGCGGCTCCGAAGTCGTCGAGTGCCAGAGGCTCGGGAGGCACTACATCGCCGCCGAGATCGACAAGAAATACTACAATCTCATCAAGACTCGCCTCGCGAGCGGCGGAGAGGTGCCCGAAGCGATGCGTCTCTTCAGGAAAAAGTAGCTTCTCAAATCGAGCAAGCAAACCCAAAATACTGGGGAAAACGAACCATCAGAAACCGTTGTACAATTTTTGAGCTCTAGAACAAAGCGTGCAGCGGCAAAAGATTCACTCGCAGACCTCAAAACCGGTCTAACCTACGATGACGTTCTGCTTATTCCGAGATTTTCCAAGGTGCGATCCCGCCACGAAGTAAGCACGCGGAGCCAGCTTACCTCGAAAATAGATATCAACATTCCAATAGTTTCCGCAAACATGGACACCGTTACCGAGGTCGACATGGCGGTTGCAATAGCACGCGAAGGCGGCATCGGTATAATTCACCGCTTTATGGGCCTTGAGGAGCAGGCCCAGCAGGTCCAGCGCGTGAAAAGAATGGAGAGCATCATTATCGAAAACCCCTACTCGCTTCCGCTCGGCGCGAGCGTCGGGGAGGTCAGGAAGATGATGCGCGACAAGAACGTCGGGGGCATTTTGATCACCAACGCGGAGGGAGGACTGGAAGGGATCGCAACGACGCGAGATCTGAGATTTTCGACCGATACTAAAACTCCGGTCAGCGAGGTAATGACAAAGAGAAAGGACTTGGTCGTCGCAAAGTGGGGACAGACCACGGATCAAGCGAGGAAAATAATGGAGGAAACGAAGATCGAAAAGCTACCCCTGCTCGATTCCAAGGGCCGCCTGCGGGGTCTAGTCACCGCAAAGGACATTTTGAAGCGCATGCAGTTTCCCAACGCAACCAAAGATTCCAAGGGCCGACTCAGAGTTGGTGCGGCCGTGGGCGTTCGCGGAGACTTTCTCGAACGCGCGAAGGAACTCGCAAAGTCCGACGTCGACGTTCTCGTGCTCGACATCGCCCACGGTCACAGTGCCTACGCCATCGACGCGATTCGCGCTATCAAAAAGCAGCTCCCCGAAATTGATCTTATTGCAGGAAACGTCGCTACGCCCGAGGGCACAGCCGATCTGATAAAGGCGGGGGCAGATTCGATCAAAGTTGGAGTGGGAAGCGGGTCAATCTGCATTACCAGAATCGTCACCGGATCAGGCGTACCGCAGCTGACCGCCATCGCGGAGTGCAGCAAGGTTGCAAAGGATCAGGGGGTTACTCTCATCGCCGACGGCGGAATAAGAAATTCCGGCGACATTACAAAATCATTCGTCGCTGGCGCGGACACGGTGATGGTCGGCAGTCTCTTGGCTGGAACTGATGAGAGCCCCGGCGAGATTGTGTTTCGTGGCAGCCACAGGTACAAAGTTACCCGCGGCATGGCGTCTATGGCCGCGCGAAGGGACCAGCTCGCGAGGGAGGGAAAGCTCGACGAAAAGATCGAAGGCGGGATGCCAATTGAAAACGACCTGAGCGATTACGTGCCAGAAGGCGTAGAAGCAATCGTCCCGTACAAGGGAGGGGCGGTAAGCGTTATCCGCCAGCTCGAAGGGGGCCTCAGGAGCGGCATGAGCTACTGCGGCGCGTCGACGCTGAAAGAGCTCAAATCAAACGGCCGCTTTATCAGGATAACAGACGTCGGCCTAGTCGAAAGCAGGCCCCACGACGTGATCACCGACAGCCTCTAGAGATTACCGCGCGATGAGCACGTTGGTCTTTGCGTTGTCAGCAATCCCCGAAGCGACGCTGCCGAGAAACAGTGCCCTAAATTTCCCGAGCCCCCTGTTTCCCGCAATTATCAGATCGTAATTTCTCTTGGCAGCTTCCTCACAGATGGCCCTTGAAACATCGACGGAGTTCAGCACCTCTCCCTCCCCAGGCACGCTAGCCGCTTTGAGCGCCGTAACCGCATCCACGACGTAATTTTTCATTTCTTTTTCCCAGCGGTCAATATCGGTCATCACGTGGCCCTCTGGAGAAAGCGGAATATTAACAACGGCAATCGGGTTCACCTGCCCGGTGAACTTTTTCCCGAGTTCGATTGCAACCTCAAGAGCTTTCTTGCTTTCAGATGAGCCGTCGTACGCTAGGAGAATTTTCGGCAGGCTGTCAATCTTATTCTTCACAATCAGCACCGACCCCTTTGCCTCCTTCGCTACCTTCTTGGAAACGCTTCCGAGTATCCAGCTCCGCATCCCCGAGACGCCCCGGCTCCCGACCACTATGAGGTCGTAGCGCCCCTTTTCTCCTGTCCTTATGATTTCGCCCGCCACGTCGTCCGAATCTACTACCATCGTTTCGCAAGAAATCTCCTGATCCGCGAGAAGCTTCTTCCTGTCTTCGACGAGCGCGTTTTCCTTCGAGATCGCGCGGCGCATGTCTTCTTGGGTTCGCTCTGCGGTAACCACTGAAGGCACCGGGCTTATTCCCTGCCCGCTAAAAACGGGATCAAAAACGGTAGGAGTCGTGACGGGAATGGTCGTGGCAGTGACGTAAATCAGATCTACTTTCGGAGACTCGTACTTTTCGGCGATGTGTATCGCAAGGTTTAGAGCGTAATCGGCTACTTCCGAGCCATCTATTGCAACGAGTAACTTCGAAAAGCGCTGGTTTTGGTTCGGCTGCTGCTGGGCCAATATGATAAACAATCCCCTTGGCAGATAATAGCGTTGCTATTTTGAGAACGCCACCATCTCAATGGAAAAGGAAAAACGATTTAGATGGATTATCGAGGAATGCTGCACGCGAATATTCGCAAAATGTGATCTCCAGATGGCAAAAATGAGAGTGAGTGGAATCAACCACCTTAACATAAAGGTCGTTGACATTGGGAGTTCTTCAAAATTCTACTGCAAAATCTTTGGAATGAAGGAGGCATTTAGAGAAATGCCCGACCGTATTTTCCTGCACTGCGGCAGTGACCTGCTGACCCTCGCGAAGGGCAAGCCTCCGAAAAACCTCGACATGCATTTCGGCTTCCAGGTCAAGGACAAAACACACGCGCTCCGCTGGAAGAAGTGGCTCGAGAGCAATGGAATCAAAATTGATAAAAAACGACTTGAGAGCGCGGGTGGAGGGATGTACTTGAAAGATCCCGACGGTTACGTAATCGAAATTTTCTACGAAAGCTGACGAAGGTTGAACCCAGCCGCCAGTAAGTACAAGCTCAATATTCGTTCAAGCATTATCGGCTCTTTCTACCTCTCCAATCAAAAAAATATCGACCTGATCTCCCACCTGGATGGTCGTGCGATCTTCGTCCAGTACCGCAATTC
The DNA here is from genome assembly GCA_030036955.1 of Nitrososphaerales archaeon. GTDB lineage: Archaea > Thermoproteota > Nitrososphaeria > Nitrososphaerales > CADDZS01 > JASHOD01. Next base: position 12,370 of record JASHSF010000132.1, on the reverse strand, counting down.
CGTTTGCTTTTCCGAGCCACGAGCTGTAATAAGCATCAGTCGGCTTGACAATGGTCGCGACGTAATTTCCATTGCTTTTGCTTACCCTCACTCTCAAAAAATGCTTGATGCCCTTCTTGCCTTCGTAGCTGTCAATCATCTCCGCCCTGATGAGCGGTTCGAACCCTCCGTCCGTTTTCTCACCAGACATTTTCAGAATTGCAGGGCGGGCAAAAACAAAGAAACTCATGAAGGCCGATGTGGGAAAGCCGGGAAGGAGAATGAACGGCTTCCCATTGTAAACAGCTAGTCCGGTCGGGCTCGAGGGCCGCATCGCAACACCGTGGACCAAAATATTCACCCCGGTGATTGACGCTGCCGCCTTCAGAGCATAGTCTCTCTCTCCGACGGATGAGCCCGCAGAAAGAATTAGAGCGTCAGATGATTTCAAGCCTCTTTCGATCTTTTTCTTTATCGCTCTGAAATTGTCCCGTGCGATGCCGAGATCGAACGGCCTTGCGTTCAAAGCTTCGAGCATTGAACAAATGAAGGGTCTGTTGATGTCCGGAATTTGTGTTTCAGAATCCCTGCCTTTGAAAACGTCGAATAATTCATCTCCCGTCGAAAGAACCGAGACGAGTGGTCTCTGAAAAACTTGAATCCTTCTTAATCCGATCTGGGCGAGGAGAGCGACGTGGTGCGGGCGCAGTCTCGTCCCTTTCTTCAACACAGAAGATTTTCTAGTAATATCTTCGCCCTTGCGCAAAATATTTTCGCCAATTTTTTGTTCGCGCTGGATCTCAATTACGCCATCACTTTCTTGGACGTACTCGACCATCGCGACTGAATTTGCGCCGAGAGGAATATACGAACCCGTCGCCACTCTGACAGCTTCTTGTGCGCTTAATCTGATCTTCGGCGAGGTTCCAATTCTAACATCTCCCACGAGCTTGAAACGTCTACTCTCTGAATCATTTGATTCTGAAATGCGGAGAGCGTACCCGTCGCGAGTGGAACGCGCTCTGGTGGGAACGTCGATCGGCGACGATACATCTCTGAATAGAACTCTGTTAAAACCGTCAGATGATTTGATGAGTTCTGATTTGACCGGTTTGATGTTTTTCAGAAGTTTTGAGAGAGCCTCATCTACACTGATGTGCTTCTCAACGTTATCAACTCCGTGGTAGTGGTGATGATCTTCGGAAGACTCTTGCATGTTTCACTTGCCATCCTTCGATCTTTATTACGCCATCTAAACGCCACTCTTGACTGCCGTACTTGAAGCTATAGGTTTCTTCGCGAGGCGACTCCGGATCTCCCAATAATCAAAGCAGGATCCAAAACCAATAACGGAGCGCAACTCCGCCGATGACGAGAGGAATTCCATAGAGAACTTGCGGAATTGTATTCACTCCAGGATCAGGAACGGGTACTACGATCGAGCCGACAAAGAACGCCCCAACTGTCAGCGTTCCGATTGCCTCTGATCTATAGTGCGCAACGAGTTCCTTCGGAATCAATTTCTTTTCCTCGCCCGAGAGGATCAGCTCAAAACCTCCAAGAATGAGACAGACATTATGCGCGTGTAGCGTAGCCAAGTGAGGATGATGATCGCGAAACTGAAACCGAATGTTGAAACATCGAATACAAGCACGTTCGTCGTTTGGGGAAGGAAACCAATCAGTGAAATCGCTCCTATCGAAAGCGCCAGCCCGAAGACCATGTCGGAGAGTTGCTCTATACGGGGCCTTGGCGTTGCTGGATTCTCAGGGCTTTTGGTCTGACTTCCTTCGGCCAAAAACTAATCACGCACATTGGGCGGATTGTCAAATACCCACTATTCAGAATTTATCCCTGATTGAGGGAGAATTCCGAATACGAAAAACTAACGTTCTGACCTAAAATAGAAATCAGATTTGGGGCAACGGAACCCAGAACATCAAAAAGGAAGTTTAAGCGAGTTCCCCTGTAAAAACAAACTCGGGGGAGCGCTCGCTTTAGAAATCGTGCTCAGGTTCCCGGCGTTGTTGTGTCGGCGCTATTCGCTTTTATCGTGGCCTTGAATCTCAGGTCCACCGTCAAGCCGTTATCGATCTTTTCGACCGCGAATCTGTAGTCCTCTACGTTCGCGTTCATTGTCTTCAGATAGTCCCCGATCTGATTGCCGTAAGTTTGGAGTTGACTCTGAATGGCTGAAAAGGAATCTCTCATCTTTGCCTGAGAAGTGGTCACCGCAGTAGTTACTTTCGTTTTCACTTCGGCCGCTTTGTCTTTAACATCGCCCGTTGTTGTGCTGGACAATTTACATCTTCACCCTCAAGACAAGCCATTGCCATCTAAAAAGGATAATGGAAAATTCTCGCTGAAAAGCGAAAAACGAACAGCAAAAATTGCTCGGATCAAAACTTTGGCTTGAAGCTTCTCAAAGTAAGCGAGTTCCCAACGACCGTTACCGAGGAAAGCGCCATTGCGGCCGCAGCGAATATGGGGTTCAAAAGAATTCCAAAAACCAAAAAGAATAGCCCCGCTGCGAGTGGAATCAGCGCGACGTTGTAGATGAAAGCCCAGAAGAGGTTCTCCTTGATCTTTCTCACCGTGCTTCTAGAGAGCTGAATTCCTGCAACGACGTCGCGCACGTCATCTTTCATGAGTATCAGTCCCGCCGCTTCGAGAGCAACATCAGAACCGGAGCCAACGGCTATCCCGACGTCTGCTTGAGCTAGAGCGGGGGCGTCGTTTATTCCGTCCCCGACGAATGCAACCCTGCTCTGTTTCTGAAGCTCTTTCACGACTTCGGATTTCTCGGCAGGAAGAACGCCTGCAAAATACTTCTTAATTCCAAGCTCTCGGGCAACTGCGTTTGCGTTCTGCTCGTTGTCCCCGGTCAACATCGCGATGTCGAGACCCATCTTCTGGAGCGCTCTAACTGCTGCGAGCGAGCTTTCCTTTAGAGAATCGGAGACGGCAATGATCCCGACAGCTTTTCCGTCGATTGAGAGAACCATGGCGGTTTTGCCCTGCGAGCCGAGCTCAGCGAGAATTGATTTTTCCGTCTCATCCAGAAGCACACCAAAGGCACTCAGAATCTTTTCGTTTCCGAACAAAATGGTTTCCCCGGAGTAGCTAACGCGAACACCTTTGCCGGGAAACGCTTCAAAACTCTCAGGCTCAGGAATAGAAAAGCCCTGGGCTTTCTCGAGTATAGCGCCCGCAAGGGGATGCTCCGAGTGCTTCTCAGCTATTGCGGCAAGTCTTAGAACATCATTTTCGACGTAACGAGATCGGTCTAGGCTTATCACATCAGTTACCATGGGTTCGCCCTTTGTGAGCGTTCCAGTTTTGTCGAAAACTACTGTGCGTATTTTTTGAGTTCTTTCCAAGTACTCGCCGCCCCTGATCAATATGCCGTTCTCGGCACCCTTCCCTGCTCCGACCACGATTGCTGCTGGAGTTGCGAGTCCGAGGGCGCAGGGGCAAGCTATAATCAGCACTGCAACGGCCGTCGTGAACCCGAAACTGATCGGCTTGTGCTCGAGAGTCCACGCAGCAAATGAGAGCAGCGCGACCGAGACAACAATCGGAACAAAGTATTTCGATACCGTGTCGACGAGCCTTTCGACTAGTCCTTTTGAATTTTGAGCCTCCTGCACGACCTGGACAATTTTTGATATAGTCGTATCGGCCCCGACCTTAGTCGCCTCGACCTTTAGCGAACCGCCCCCATTGATCGTGCCCCCGATAACGCTGTCGCCACGCGTTTTCTCTACCGGAATGCTCTCGCCGGTTATCATTTTTTCATCGACCGAAGAATAACCATCATCGACGATTCCATCCGTTGCGATTTTTTCTCCCGGCTTTACTAGGAATAAGTCTCCCGGCGCGATTTGTTCGACTGGTATGACCTCTTCTTGCCCCTCCCGTAATACAACTGCAGTTCTGGGTTGTAGTTCGAGGAGCTTCCTCACTGTTTCAGTTGCCCTGCCCCTGACCGAATATTCCAGCAACCTGCCCATCAAAATGAGTGCTATGATGACGGCAGAGGTGTCAAAGTACAACCCTCCGAAAGGAAACTGCTTTGGGAACAATACGTACACCAAGCTGTAGAAGTAAGCTGCCGAAGTGCCTAACGCAATCAAGACGTCCATGTTTGAGGAGCGCATCTTTATTGCGTCGTAAGTTCCTCGGTAGAATCTCGATCCGGCGATAAATTGCACCGGCGTTGCAAGTAACAGCAGAATCCAGCCTAATGGAAGCGATATCGGGAGTGGAACGTAGGTGAGAACTAGAATTGGAATCCCAAGGGCAAGGGCGAGTGCGAGTGAGATTTTGATACTTCTGATTTCTAACTCTGGCTTTGTAAATTCCCGGAGGCACGATTCCGAACAAAAGTAGTACGTCACTCCCCTGATCGTTTCGTGGAGCGAGTCCGGTGACTCCTCGACGTACATTCCACAAATCGGATCAGTCGGCATCCTGAATAGCCACCTCACTATTGCCCTCAGACATCAACAATAAGAAATTCTGAGGCAAATGCCTATACACGTAGCTCTCTAGATTCCGGAAAGCGAATTGAAGCAAACAGAAGGCGTGCGCAAACGCTGCGGCTGGGGAAATATTGATCCCTTGCTTCTTGCCTATCACGACACAGAGTGGGGAGTGCCAGTCCAAGATGACAATTTGCTTTTTGAATTTCTCGTCCTCGAAGGGGCCCAAGCCGGTCTCAGCTGGCTCACGATTCTTAGAAAGAGAGAAAATTATCGGAAAGCTTTAGATCGCTTCGATCCGAGGAAAATTGCAAATTTCGACGACTTGAAAGTTAAAGAGCTCCTGGAAAATCAGGGCATTATCAGAAACAAGCTCAAGATTCTTGCAACAATTCAAAACGCGAAGAGCTTTCTCAAAGTGAAAGACGAGTACGGATCCTTTCACAAGTACGTTTGGAGCTTCGTGCCTGACGGGAAACCGATCACGAAAGGGTGGAGGAGCTTGAGTCGGGTACCGGTTACCACAAGAGAGTCTGACGCGATGAGCAAAGATCTGATCCAGAGGGGGTTCAAATTCGTCGGACCCACGATCTGCTACTCTTTCATGCAAGCCACCGGGCTCGTCAACGATCACACGGTGAACTGCTTTAGATTTTCCGAAATCCAGGGCATTACTTTGAAGGACTAGCAGCAGTGCTTGCTGCGTGGGCGGAAGCTTCGATAGGAGCGAGTGACCGGTTGAAGCTGATCAGCGTTGTCGCGAGAACGGCCAGGATGAACGCATTTGTAAGATGAATGAGTACGACATCGTTCATGTAGGACGTCGTTGGTAGAGCTACGAAACCGAGTATTCCTTGAACTACGAAATCGATGACCACTGCGATTGATAGTTTGAAAATTATAGAGTTCGTTCCAAGACTTCTTGCACTCATAGCCGTTAGAGCAAGAAGCACGGCGAAAGTCAATATTCCCCAAACAATATGGTAATCAACTGGAAAGCCAACGAGCGTAGCGGCTCCTCCCAAAACTACTTGGATGAGCAACATTCCGCCGAGCGCGTTTGCAAGCCTCTGAATGGGAGTCAATCTGATTCTCTTCTTGGCGAGCTATTATTTTGTGCCGCGTGTCTAAAAACGTTAGCTCTTTGGCCATTCTCCATTTAGACGACTTACCAGGATTCGTAATGCACAACATGCTCTAACGGTTGCCGCCCTCTCTTGAGAGAAGGCGATTTCTTATCTTTCGCTCGCCTCCCAATCGAGATTACTCCGACGGGATGATATTCTTCGGGAATTGAGAGGAGCTTTCTCATGCCCTGAGGATCAAACACGCCGGTAAAAACTGCAGAGTATCCGAGATCCACTGCTGCGAGGAGCATTATCATCGAGGCAGCGCCGATGTCGAAAAACCAGTACGGCGTCGGCCAGTCTATCTCAGTACCGTCCTCCTTGATCTTGTCTTTTTCCTGGTATCTCCTGTGATAGACCTGTTCGCTGGTGCATGCAATAATGTCCACAGGTGCTTTTGAAATAAAATTTCCAAAGCCGCTCTGAACGTACCCTTCTGTCTCGCCCTGAACCTTACCCACCTGCTTCCGCTGGTTTTCATCTCGGACAACCACGTACGCCCAACCCTGGCTGAACCCTGCACTAGGAGCATGGAGCGCAAGCTCGAGTATCTTCTTCAAATCTTGATCCGATACTGATTCGTCAGTGAAATTGCGAACCATTCTCCTCTTTCGAACAGCTTCTTCGAATTGCATTTGCTTCAAGATACCTCGCATAAGAATTTCTAAAAAGTAAATCGAAAGAGCGAAAAGATAGTGCACCGCTTACTTCCAAGTATGCTTAACGAAAATTTTAGCGTAGCAGTAATGGTGTCTGACGCAAGTAAATCGGCACGGTGGTACAAGGAAAAGCTCGGCTTTGAGATTTCTGAAGAAGGTCACTGGGTTGCCGCGTGGTCAAAAGGTGCGAATTGGAAACTGCACCTTTGCAAGGGAGAGCTAGAGCCCGGAAACACTGGAATTGGTTTGTACAGCGACAATGTGAAAGAAACAGTCGAAGACTTGAAGAAGAAAGGAGTAAAGTTCTCGCAAGATTACACGAAAACCGATTGGGGCGAGATCGCGAAATTCGACGATCCAGACGGAAACGTAATCTGGATCAGCAACGGAGCGCCCTAGGGTTTCCACTCTCTTCTCAAAATCGAGAACGAGTAGTAATCTCTGAACTTTCCTTGGGAAAAATGGAATTCCCGCTCGACACCTTCTCTTTGAAATCCGTTTTTCTCAAGAGCTTTCACGGAGCCCGTATTTTCTGTAATTGCGTGCGCCTGGATCCTGTTTACATTTTTTGTTAGAAACAAGAAATCTACCATGAGCTTCACAGCTTCTGATGCATAACCCTTCCTTCTCTCTGCGGGCTTTGCAATCCAGTAGCCGATTTCGACTGTTGACTCTGCGAACCTTACCGGTGTAAAGTAAGAGATCTCGCCCACTGAAATTTTACTATCTCCCGTCGTTTCAATGATGAAATCACCGGATTTGTCTTTGCCGCTCGCCCTGTCTTCCGCTTGTCGTTTCATCCACTCTTGGAATTCGAGCCAAGAAACGGGCCATGGATTTTCGTAATCACCCGAAGATTCCGGATCGTTCTGCCAGCGGAAAACCTCTTTCGTATCCTCTTCTTCCATCGGCCTGAGCTTTATTTTCTCGCCCGTAAGCATCGGCATTTGTGCTTCCAGTCCTGCCAAATCTCGCAATAGGCGGGTTCAAATTGCTATCCGTCCTTTGCAATTTGCGCCATGGAGCGATTGGTCACCGCTGAAAAATCGTATTCGGCCGCTTCGTACCCTTTCTTTGCAAATTCGTCGCGGTGCTTTATCAAAAGCCACGATTCCGCTTTGGAGTTTCCAAATCCCTTTGTCCTTATGAGAGCGAATGATCCCTGGAGCTTTTTGCCATACAGGCGAAATTTCAAATTCCCTTCTTTCAGGCCCTCCTGCATCGCCTTATCGCCCTTTTCTTTGTCAGTAATCACGGAGCGCAATCCTTTTGCAACCTCGACTTCGGCGTAGTAAGTTCCCTCATCCCAGACCATGACAGGCCCCGCACCGTATCCGGGCGGAAGGACTCCTTCAAAGGTGCGGTAGGACATTTCGTGATCCGAAGTTGGCAATGCGAGACGCCTAATTGAGCTGTCAAGCGTAGGTCCTTTTGGGATGGACCACGATGGCATCACACCGGCAATCTCAAGGCGGAAATCATAGTGAAGTGAAGTAGCTTTGTGCTTTTGAACAACGAAAACTAGCTTGTCTTCTTTTCCCATCCCAAGATCACGTTTGATTACTATCAACGGTGAATAATAACTATCCCGTTTGACCTATTGAACGCGGGAGACCAACAGCGCTTAGAAAGAGAACATCCAGAAGTTTGTGATTATAGTGCAAAAGAGAGGAATATCTGCTACAGTATCAGTCGGTATTATCATTATAGTCATTGCTATTGTTTCGGTAGCAGGCTATTTTTTCCTAGTCCCGTCCCCAAGCAAGGACTCTTCCACTTCAACGACTTCAACCAGTAGCTCGACTTCAATCACGACTTCGAGTTCAAGTTCTTCAACGACTTCCACTTCTACTACTACACTGAATAGCACCTCAACTTTTACTTCAACGTCTAGCTCCAGTTCTACCGTCACGCTATCCTCATCGAGCAACAGCTCGATAGTTTACGTTGGCATGTACGGGGCTGGCACTGGAGGAAACTATGCACCTCCAAGTATCACCGTCGTTATTGGAATAAACAATACCGTTGAGTGGGTAAACAACGATACAGTTGCTCACACTGTTACCTCGAATTCAGGCCCTGCGAGCTTCAATTCCGGGAATATGAATGCAGGAGCAACGTTTACTTTCACTTTTACTGTTGCGGGGACGTACGAGTACTACTGCGAATATCACTCATGGATGGGCGGTCAAGTCATCGTGGAGGCAGGTTAGAGCTAGCTGTGTCGATAAGTGCCGTTCGGGATTATATCGGATTTGGAGATTGGGTTTCTTTAGGGGCTATGACGGTGCTGTACCATGTGACAAAAATCGGAAGGTCCTTGGATTGTGGGATACTCTCGTTCTAGACATTGCCTTCCGCGCGAAGTTAGCTTCAAGTAATAATTAGGTATCTGCAAAAATTTGAAAAAAAAACTAAAGCTCGCACTTATAGTTCTGGTCTCGGCGATTATACTGCTACAAGTCGCGGTATTGTCCAGCCGGTCAGTTTCACCGCTGATATTGGGAAGCAGTTCGCCCTCGAGTTCCTTTGCGGGGTGGAACATGCTGATTGGCGATTACAACGACTCAAGGTACATCCCAAATTCCGCAATTACATCTTCCAATGTAGCTAATCTCAAAGTCGATTGGTCCGCTGACACCAGCAACGACATTACCGGAATGCCCATTGTAGCCAATGGATCTGTTTACTTTGCAGATTGGGGCGGGTTCGTCTATTCCGTGAACTTCTCAGATGGCAGCACCATATGGAAAGATAACATGAGCGCACTCATTCCGAACTGGACCGGAAACATGTGGATTTCCAACACCCTTGCGGTTGAAAATGGACTGGTGTTTGGAGGGCTACCAAACTACGCGGCTACACCCGAGGCTTTCGCTTTGAACCAAACTACTGGAAATCTAGTTTGGTTGGACAATTTGACCCTCGTGAGCCAGACCACTGATCATGACATCTGGGGTTCGCCGACGCTCTACAACGGCATGATGTACATCGGTCTATCCGGGGAGAACGTAACCGATCCTTCGGAACATGGACAGATCGTCGCATTGAACATGACGAATGGAAATTTGATCTGGAAATTTACAACGATGATCGGGGCGAGCGGCGGAGCATCCGTTTGGTCTACACCCGTCGTCGACCCAACACTCAACGCGATTTATTTTGGAACGGGCAACCCCTATTCGGCCGCTCAGAATGACAGTTATGCCGAATCTATAATCTCACTGAATGCAGAGAATGGCGCGCTCAACTGGGTCTTTCCGCTTCACAATGTAAATCTTGATAACGACGAAGACGTCGGGTCATCTCCCAATCTTTTCACATTTAGAGCGAACGGTACGACATACCAAGCCGTCGGCGAAGGTTCGAAGGACGGGAACTACTACATTTTGAACCGAGAAAATGGAAATTTACTCGAAAACCTTTCCATTACCCCTGGTAGCAGCAGTGCCGGAATTTACTCGCTCCCGGGTTTCATCTACGTGGGCCCGAACAATCCCGAGCTCTTCATCGCTTCGGTCAATGCGACCAATCATAATGCTATTGTAACCGCATACTTCCCTGCGAACGACACGTACGCATGGACTGACAATGACAACGCCGAGATAATTGGTTCGATAACCGTTATCCCCGGGGCTGTCGTCTATCCAGACAATCAGGGGTACATTACCGCTGTTTCCACCACCAATGGGAATGTGCTGTACCGCAAAGCTATCTCCTCAGGCAGCATCAGAGGTGGAATTGAAATATCAGGAAACATGATGCTGTTCGGATCGTCAACAGGGGTGTACGCCCTGTCTCTTTCCGGCTCGTCGAACACAAACACGACCTCAACAACTACATCCAGCAATATGACGTCTGATTCGACGAATTCCACAACAACTTCCAGCAGCACGAACACGACCTCAACTACGACTAGCTCTTCTCCTGCAACTACCTCGTCTTCTACTACCTCCGCTGTCTCAACGACGAGCAGCTCCACTTCGCAGCCCTCAACGAGCACTCAAACATCCAGCTCAACTTCAAAGACTTCAGGCAGTGGCTTCCCCTCCTTACTCGTCGGTGGCATAGCTGCTGTTGTAGCTATTGTTGCCATAGCTACGACTGCAATTTACCTTAGAAGACGCAAAGAGAATTAGGACACGCCTTTTCCAAAGCCGTTCATGAGTAAGCTTGAATTAGTTTGCAATCCGTTTCAAAGCCGCTAGGGAAGCTTCTTTTTCCCTGAAGCAGTAGAATTCGATGTCTTAGCTTTTGATTTCGCGCGAACTTTTGTTAGCTTCTTTTCTCGGGATTCTCGTCTTCGCCTCCCTCGTTTCGCGCTTTACAAAGACCCCTTACACACTAACGCTAGTTATTCTTGGAATAGCTCTCGCAATAATCTCAGGTCTTACTTTCCTGCCCGGTTTCGTTCAGAGCTTCCTCACGCAGATTCAATCAGCAAATGACTCGCTGGTATCAGGACCGGGCGGTGGGCTGTTCGTGGCGCTCGTCGTCCCCCCGCTGATATTCGAAGCCCTCATGCACGTCAAGGCTCGCGAGCTGAAGGAAGTCATCAGGCCCGCTTTTGCTCTCGCAACGGTCGGAGTCATAATTTCTACAATCGTTGCTGGCTACCTTCTCTGGAAAGTCGCAGGGCTTTCGTTCTACGCCGCATTCCTCTTCGCCGCTCTCATTTCTCCCACGGACGTCGCCACAGTGCTTGAGATTTTTCGGAGAGCCAAAGTACCTTCGAAGCTCGCCGCCCTTATGGATACGGAGGCGGCTTTCAACGACGCTACGGGGATCGTCGTGTTTACGGTTTTGGCTACTTCGTTTTCGATCGGCGCTGCCGCGAGCGGAGGACCTACCAGCAGCACTATCGCCCATTCAATCCTGAACTTCATTTTGATATTTGGAGGCGGGGCACTCATCGGCGTTGCGGTCGCGTTCGGCGCTGAACTCGTCACGAGTCGCATAACCGATCGAGCCACTGAGGTCATTCTTACAATCGCCGCTGTCTACGGGTCGTACGCGGCCGCTACGGCTATTGGTTTTTCAGGGCTCGTTGCAGTCGCTGTCGTAGGTCTGTATTTTGGCAACTATACCATCAAGAAAGCGATCGCTCCAACTACGCGGGAATCTGTTTCGGTCTTTTGGCAGATCGCAGCTTTCGTTGGAAATTCCATCGCATTCCTGTTTATTGGACTAAGGACGAATCTCCTCAACCTTGCGTCGTCGGCTGGGCTAATAGTGGTGGCATACCTCGCTGTGTTGATAGCGAGAGTTGCATCAGTCTATCCAATCCTCACAATTTTCGATAGGTTCGGGGGCATCAAGATTCCTGTAAAGTGGCAAAACGTTGCGATGCTCGGAGGAGCTCGGGGAGCTCTTTCGATTGCGCTTGCAGCCTCAATTCCTGCCAGTGCAGTAGCCTACTCCGGCGTGACGAAGATCCCAACGCTGGTTCTCGGAGTGGCGTTCATTTCGATCAGCCTGCAAAGCGGAGTGCTCTTCAGGTACATTTGGAGAAAGTTTCCCGAAGAGCAGAAGGCGAAGAACGAAGAGCTCAGCGTGCGACTTTCGAGGGCGGTTGCAGCGATTGGGGCAGTCCAGGATCTCAAGAAAGAGGGTAAGATATCCGACGAGGAATTTGCCGATCAGCTCGAGATCGGGAAAAACGAGCTCGAAGAAGCAATTTCCGATATCCGGTATGACGTCGACACCACGGCGCTTCTGAAATCGCGCGCGTCGGAGCTCTACAGCGCGCTCGTGCAGCCAATAGAATCAATGCTTTCGCGGCCCGAGCCGAAGAAGGAGGATAAACCGGAAACCGAGAAAGCAAGCGACTCATCAACGTAAAGTGCTTAAAATTTAGGCGTTGAGTGCTGATTCAGGCAGCCTAGTGAGTTCCACAGGAATTAATTGATTGGTTAAAGTCCGATTGTCAAGAGAGAATTCTGACAGCTTGGAAGGGACGCTGTTCCTAGACGTTACGCTTAAACGATTATCGATCTCGCTTTAAGGAGCAGCAATTCTTGGCTCGCTTAGATAATCTGTCGCTACTAAGGAAATATACGACAAATTGGTACGACGTCGTATTTCTTAAAATTGGATTGAAAAAGAGAGCGATTTTGAAACT
>JASHSF010000131.1 GCA_030036955.1 Nitrososphaerales archaeon | reverse complement strand
TAGCTTCTCTTTGGTTAGTCTTGCTTCTCGAATGAACTTTTGAATAACCGAAGACAGCTCCATTTGACAGCAAAAGTCACGAATGAAAGCAATTGACTATTTTTCAAATCCCGAATGAAGAACACGAATTCATTTTTCCAATTTGGCTTTGACTCTTGCTATGATTCGCTCACAATTAGTGACGGATGATTTTGCTTCACTTGGGGTAACGGGGTCAGGCTGGTATTCTGACGCGTTCTTTAAACTCATCAACGAACTAAACTGCCGTGCGATATCCGAGTATTCCTTACCATCGAAGATTCCCTTTATCATGCCGAGTACGTCACTGTGAGCTCCAGAAGCTCTCTTGCCCAGATAGAAGACGGTCAACGCATCTAAAGAATTGATTGCCGCGTGAACTGAGCTCATCACCGCATTGTCGTAAGCTTCCTTTTCAAGAGCAATCTTTGCCATCAGAAGGGATTGCTCAGCTTTTGCAAGATAATCTTTCGAGCGATCTCGATCGACCTGTCTCAATCCCTCCCACTCCCAAATACGTCACTTCCGGCAATCCGCAAGGATTGAGACGCGATTGATCGCATCAATTTGCTATTTCTCTTTGAATTGAATTTTCTGACACGAAAAATTAGAGGTGAGACTTTCTTGTTGAATTCAGCTGAAACTTCCGTTTGAGCTTTCGCAGCAGCTTCACTCGCTTTCCTGAAATTATCGGATAGAATTAAAATGTCGATGTCGCTGTCCTTATTCTCCTCGCCTGAGACCACACTTCCGAATAGGTAGACTGAAGAAATCTCCCCTCGTTGTATCGAAGGTTCAAAAATGCGTTCTAGCAGTTTTGTCAATTCTTGCAGGGTTCCGCTCTCGGCGCGAATTAGAGGTTTTATTATCTTCTGAAGAACAAAGCTCTGCTCGTTCAACCTAACAAGGTACGACCTCCCTACCGGCTGAAGCTTAAGTACTCCAGCTTCCTCCAATTGACGCAAGACCAGAGAAGCCTCGCTCGGAGAAACTCCTGCGCTCTCCGCCAGTCCTCTGACAGTAAAGACTTTGCCGGGGTATCTTACAAGACTTCTCGCTACGCGTATTGCGGTCTTGTTCCCAATCAAGTCTTCGAGATACGCTTGCAACTTCAATGTTCGGTTTCTCGAACATATGTTTAGTTTATCGAATATAAAAGTGTGAGCTCTAATTGAAGTTGACTTTGAAAGGGACTCGATGCCTCGACCTTCGACCCGCAAATATTCATAGTCGAGTGTTGCATGAAGGGAATAATGTCATAGTTCTTCGATAATCTATGAGCTAAGGTGAAGAGAGATTACAATTTGAAATGGTTTGGCACTTTTTGGAAAGCGTGAGATATGACAACAATTACAGTTAGAAACTCGAGGATCGCCATTGTCCAAGGGGACATAACGGAACAGAGCACAGATGCAATAGTGAATGCAGCAAACTCCTCGCTTATGGGTGGCGGCGGAGTTGACGGTGCAATCCAGCGCAAAGGAGGTCCAGCCATACTCAAAGAGTGCGAGGAGATACGCAAAACCCGGTGGAAGGGAGGTCTTCCAGTAGGCGAGGCCGTGATCACAACAGGAGGCAATCTCAGAGCGCGATTTGTGATCCACACAGTCGGGCCTATTTGGAATGGCGGGAGTGCCAATGAATCAGAGCTGCTTGCCAATTGTTACTTGAATTCCTTGAAACTTGCAAACTCCAACAAATTGCATTCCATATCTTTTCCTGCAGTAAGCACTGGCGCATACGGCTATCCCATCCGCGGAGCGGGGTTGCTTGCTCTCACAACAGTCAAGAATTTTCTACTGAAACAGGACGATGATGCTACCCTGAAAGAAGTGGTTTTCGTTCTATTCACCCCGAGAGATTTAGAAATTTACAATGAACTGGCAAAATCAGTAATGGATACAGCTTAGGGAAATGCGATCAAAATTCAATAATGTTTAGAATAGAGCAATCGCAATTAATCTGTCCATGCCATTCTGCGCTTACTGCCATAGTGCGACGAGCCCCGATGATAAATTTTGCAAATTCTGTGGGAAGCCTATACTAGCCGCGGCTCCAGATACTGCGAGCTTCTTGATAGGTATGCCCGCACCGGAATCTCCTCTACTCATCGCCAATCAGTTTGTAATGGTCAGGAACAAGATGGCTCTTTGGATCAAGTTCGAGTTTCAGGATCAATCTGGGATGAAGCTAGGAGAGACGCAGGGCGAGGTAAAGATCCCGCTAAAGTACACGGTTCTCGACACTGCGGCACAGCCCCTGATGGTTATTGATGGGGCAATCGAGAAAATGCAACCCCTGTACTTCATTCGCGACGACCAAAACAACATCCTCGCGACACTCCGAATAAAGTCTAGCTTCATGAGTCGAAAGTGGGGAATCTGGCAGGGCGACGATGCTAGTGAATCGATGCAATTTGTCACGGATTCGTCCAACCATAAAATGGAGATTCGGGATGAAAGCGGAGCAGTCCTGGCAAGCGCTAACATGAATTTCGCCCTCAAAACAGAGAAAATAGATGTAAGCATTCCCGAAACAAGCAAAGTGGATCACAGGCTCGTTATAGGCTGCGTCCTTTTGGCTGCAGGCGCATAGCGTACTCGGCCAACTTTTTCCAAGATCTCATTTCTTACATTTTTTGCACGCCGTGACCAAGCATCAGAACTCCGTTCAATGCCATAAGAGCACCAGCCGCGAACATTGCGAAGCTCAGAAAGATCGTTCCGCCTAACATCATAGGCGCGGCTCCCAAATACATCGATGATCCGAGCAAGAGCATAACAACAGCGTAAAGAATCATCAATGCCCCAAAAGTGCGCATTCTAATCTTATCTGTGCCAAAGGAAATTGCAAGCGAGGTTATGACAAGAACGACTCCAAACAAGGCTGCTCCTATTCCCCACGCCAGCGCGGAAGGGTTGT
>JASHSF010000130.1 GCA_030036955.1 Nitrososphaerales archaeon | reverse complement strand
GTGGCCTTTGGTCAGGGGAATTCCCTTTCTGAACACTCTCGGTTTCGGCAAGCATACGATTTCTAGTCGAAAGTATCTAATAACCTTAACTCAAATACCATCCAAGTTTTTTGCTTCACTCCGCCGGAACAGTTGGGGATACCAGATCAGCTATATCCCGCTGGCATCTTGCTATTCTTTCTATCAAGTCCGAAATGTGGAGTAGCTCCGGAAGATTTTCGGACACTGAAGCACCCTTTCGTAAATTCTCAAGCAATCCTTCAAAATTCTTGTAGCTATCGATAACTTCCTGCGCAATTCGGTAATTCTTTTCGACGAAGGCGCGAGTCGAGCCGTCTTCTATAGAATCTAAAGCTTGGTTTATTGAAGAGAGCTGCTTTTGAATCGATGGCTCTATCCGCTGAAGCTTTGAAAAAGCGTTTGAGAGCTCTACTGCATGGTCGCCAGCGCTTTCAAGAGTACTCGCAGCTACACGATAATCGAGTGAATCTATAGCGGTCAAACCAAATTTTGCTGCTATGCGAGGATCTCTTACAGCTGTTCGGATTAGTCTAACCAGCAAAAAGTGCAATCTGTCAACCTCGTCGTCCCTTTGAGCTATTGATTCGTACTGCAACGACTCATTTGATACCTGAAGCAAGGTATCGTTGATCATCGCCCTTACAATTGTGCTGATTCTACGAAAAATCTTGCTTGGCTCGACAGCTGTATTGTCTACCAGGAACTGACTCGTTATGCCAAACGCATCTTCTTCAACAACCTCCAAACCAATTAACCTCTTGATTGCGGTGAGGATGCTCTCCCTATCTCTTGAATTTATTCTGTGCTTACCTTTCACTCGGATGAGATCATATCCCAGCAAATAAGCGCCGGTAATTTGATCGCCGAATCTTCCTCGCTCGAATGGTGAGGGATAGGCGATTTCGATTTCCTTTTCCGCTCTGGTTCCGGAGCCAACGGGGTAAATTAGCAGGCCCCCGTCCCCCGAACTTTCGATGGACAGAACAGAGCCCTTCTTGAGCGAAGAGGCCTTAATCCAATCCTTCGGAAGGGAGATGAGCAACGTGGCCCCTCCCATTTCCTGCAGTTTTCTCAGTTGGGTATCCATATATCTATAGATATTTTAAAGACCTTCTTAATATATTAGATCGTAATTTCATAACTGAAATTGACACTCCTGAAGCAACAATCGGCACCCAGTAGGGCAAGGCTCGTAGCATCCGCTGCAATCTGCGCTGCTCTGTACGCAGTCTTAGACGGGCTTACTTCGACCTTGAGGACACCTTGGGGAGTAGGCGAATTTAGGCCCGGCGTCGTAGTTCCTGCTTTTTTTGCAATCGTTGCGGGGCCTATTCCAGCGGCATTGGGCGCAGCTGTAGGATCTTTTGTCGCCGACATGGTCACGCTTGTTCCTTCTGGCGGAAGCACGCCGCTTCTGGCCGCCGTGGCAGGCGCTCCTGCGAATTTCATTGGTTTTTTGATTCTGGGTTACGTTTACCAAAAGATCAAGAATTGGAAAGGTTTCATTTTGGGAACGACTAGCGGGTTGTTCATTGGAAATTTGTGGGCAGCGGCCTTTGTAGTTTATCTTTTAGGATTGCCACAGGTGGAAGTCCTCGGCCTTCTATTGTTCTGGTTTGGGACAATGTTTCCCTTTGTAGTAATATTTGTGCCTGCAATGGTAAGGTATCTTAGACCTTACGCCAGTCAGCTGGGAAGCGGGAAGCCGTACCCTGTCATAACTGAACCGAGTCGCAGGGTACTGTGGACCTGGTCGATTCTCGTAGCCGCGCTTGTTCTTGCTGCCATGGGCGCGCTTCTTGCGTTTCAAACTAAACTTGTTACTGGTAGCGGCGGCGCTCTTGCTTGGGAGCTTCTCTTTGGTGTGTCTGCTGCTGCAGTCTTGGTTGTAGGCGCCTTTATTCCTCGTACTTCAAGCCAGAGCGAATTGACGCCAAAGATCGAAAATCAGCAAAGCTGAGCGTCCCTACTCTATTTATTTCGGAAACGGGAGTCAGGGGAACCCATCGTCGATGGGGAAACAGGATGGTACTTCGAGACAAGTGTACGTCCCGTCCGGAGTATCTTCATTTTTTGAAATATGCGATCGATATCCTGACGGATCTAAAATAGAGGATGAACTCCGCGTCGGGGCAAGGGGCGGAGGATTCATAATTGAAAATGGATCTAAGACACAGGCAGAAAAAAGAAATTCGAACGCAAATGATTTAGTCAAGATCAATGGTGAGATTGAACAGAAAGCTCGAACCAGTCTTGCCGTAATCTCTCTCATAAGGAGGAAATTTTCTATCCCAGCGTGCGAGATTCATCACATGATCTTGCCGCCAATAGGCATGGGATTTGGGACTAGCGGTTCCGGGGCACTAGGTGCTGCGATAGCTATCTCCGATCTTTTCGATCTCAAGTTCACGCTCAAGGAAGCCGCGTCTTACGCCCATATTGCAGAAATAGAAAGTGTAACTGGATTGGGCACAGTCATTTCACTCGCATCCGGCTTGGGAGCTGCTGGACTGGTCACTGAACCGGGAAGCTTCGGCATCGGCCGAGTTGATTCATTAATTCTCGATTACACAGAGTATTCTCTCATCTGCGGTTGCTTTGGAACCGTTGTGAAGTCATCCGTGCTTCTCAACGAGAGGCGTAGAGAGCTAGTGAATCGTTTCGGTCGCAAGACCCTAGTTGCCGTAATGGAGGAGAAAACACCAGAGGCATTGCTCGAGTTTTCGAGGACCTTTGCAGAAAAAACCGGGTTGGCTTCTAAGAAACTGCTGAAGCTCGCCGACAAGGCCATTGAATTCGGAGCGATCGGGGCTTCCCAGAATATGATAGGTAATTCCGTGCACTGCCTCGTCGAAAATAAGAAAAAGAGCAAATTCCTCGAGCAATTTTCGCCGCTCGTTGAGAATTCAGGATTTATTTTTGAGTCAAAGCTATCTTCAACCAGTCCGCATTTTGCTTAGCAAACGCTCTCACGTCAAGATTCTCGACGATAAAGTGCGATATTTTTACCACTCACCGATTTTTGTAGTACTTCGCATCCGACCTCCATCGTACCGTCAGGTGTGAAAGTTTTGATCCATCCGATAGTGACAGTTATTAGGGATAAAACTCATGGGGCGGGCTAGAGGGAAGGCGCTCTCAAATGGTCTACCTGCGGAAAATCGAAGCCCGGGGTTTCAAATCCATGGGCACCTCTCTTATCGCAGTACCCGTCGAGAAGGGTTTTGTCGCAATTACGGGACCAAATGGTTCGGGAAAGAGCAATCTAATAGACGCTATTCTGTTCGCGCTGGGGGAGAATAGCGCAAAGACCCTTCGCGCTCAGAATCTATCTGCTTTGATTTACGATGGCTCCGTCGAGCAGCAAAAGCCATCTTCAGCTAGGGTCAGTCTTCAGTTTGACAACTCCGACAGAAGAATTCCGACTGATTCGGACAGCGTTACAATCACAAGAGAACTCAAGCAAAGCGGCGAAAGCCTCTACATGCTGAATGGAAAGCATGTTCAGCGCAATAACCTGACTGACCTCCTTGAAAATGCTCTGATCGCTTCTAGAGGATTGAACGTTGTCCTCCAGGGGATGATTACCAGGATTTCAGAATTAATTCCCGATGAAAAACGAAAGCTAATCGAATCCATGGTTGGGATTTCGCAATTCGATGAAAAGAAACAGGAAGCAATGAAGCATCTTACCGAAGCTGACGCAAAGCTCGCCGTCGCTATGGCAAAAATAGAAGAGATACGCGACAGAGTCCGGCTTCTCGAACAGGAACGGAACGAGCAGCTCCGTTTGAAACAGCTCGAGAACGAAACAAGATGGCTCCGAGCAGCTTCCGCCTCCTCGAAATTGATCACCGCTCGAAAGACACTTGTGGAGAAGCGGAGCGCTTCGGGCGCTAGTAGCTTGAAGCTGGAGCGCTCGCTGGCTACAGTTGCAGAGAAGGGCAACGCAATAACCGAGCTAGAGCAAAGGCAGGAGGCTCTGGTCAAATCTGCTGTGGACGCAGGCACTGCAAAAATTGAAGCTGAGCTGGGGCGAGTTGGAAACGAGCTGAGTGCTCTAAATCGTGATAGAAATCAAGCCACAGATCGCATCGAAAAGATGCGTCAAGTCCTTCCCCGCCTCGGCGAAATGCGAAGCGAAGGAGAGAAAAGGATTGCAGAAACCGAAGTCCGCATAGTCTCGCTCCAAGCAAAGATAGAGGAAGCTGAAGTCCGCCGGAATGAGATTGGCTCGCTGCAAGCCAAGCTTGCAGAGGAAAGAGGTTTGTTAAATTCAGATTACAGCAAAGCGCAGCAGGCCTTGAACGCTGTTCGAAAACAGAAGGAAGAAATAGATTCGCGTGTAGAGGCAAAGAGAGAAGAGCTTCGAGAAATTTCATCAAAAAAGAGCAATGCTGAAGCAAGGATTATCCAGGCGCTCGAAAAGAAAAAGTTTTTCGACGAGAGTCTCGGCAAGGCAGGCAATACAATCAAGGAACTTGAAAATCTACTTTCTTCTGAAACAGGAGAGCTATCCAAGCTTCAAAAATCCCGCGAAGATCTTGAACGTCTTAGAAAACGCATTGATGCGCAGCTCGAGATTGCAGCATCGATAATTGAGAAAACTCAAACGGTTGTGACGAGATACGACTCGAACCTGTCCGCTATGGAAACCGTTGCGGGCGAGGAAATCGCTCTGTCGAGACTTGAGACTCTCGGAGACACCAAAGCTATCAGAGGTTACATCGGGCCGCTTAGGTCCAAAATCTCCTACGATTCCAAATATTCTCAAGCCATCGCTGCCCTGGGCAAGGACTGGCTCAACTCAGTCCTGGTATCCGACGTAAACTCGCTCATATCCACAATGCAAGCCGCAAAAAAGCTCAAGATTTCAAAGCTTACCACGATTCCCTTGAACGAAGTGAAGGATTTTGAAAAGTCTTCTCGCTCCGAGGTCCCCGGCACGATAGCTCTGGCAGCAGACGTTGTAAAGTGCGATAGAAAGCTGCGAAAGGTTGTCAATTTCATTTTCGGCGACGCAGTAGTCGTCGATTCTACGAAGAACGCTTTCCTCGCCGCTCGTAAAGGTTTTCGGGCAGTGACCCTGGAAGGAGATCTGTTCGAACCAGATCTTCTCGCTTACCAAAAAGGTTACTCGAAAAAATACGCAAAACTGTCCGAGCTTTTAGCAAAGCAAAGGGGCTATGAAAACCTCCGAGCAACGCTGGTGGCTTTTAGATCACTCATTGCAAAAAGAAAGAGCTCTCTCGCAACGATCCAGCAAAAGGCAGATGCTGGTGCCAAGCTGGAGCGAGATCAACACTACAGCGTTTCAAAGATCGACGCGGACCTCAAGAGTCAAAAAGCGAGCCTTGAGCAGCACATAAAATCCGTTGAATCCCTTATTTCGCGTCAAGTGGAGCTCAGGAAGGAAATCGAGGAATTCGAGAAAACCGAAACTCTAGTCGCGCAGGAGCTCGCTGGATTCAGGGCTGCGGCTGCAGATCTCGAAAGCAAATTGTCGTCAATGGATCTTGGCGTTTTCAACCAGAAGATGTCGGATTTCGGCTCGAGAGCGCTAGAACTCGATTTGCAGATCGAGAAGGTGACCGGAGAGACACGCGATTTGACAAACGACCTCACCAGAGCAAAGGGCGAGCTGGTGAATTCTATGAAGCCAGGTCTTGAGAGGCTCTTGAGCGAACAAACCAGTGCGGAAAACGCCATCTCGGATAGTTCGAATATGCTGCTCGACACAGAACCACGCCTCAAGGAGCTTCAAGAGGAATATGCAAACTGGAAGGAAGAGGAGAGAAAAAGCCTTGAGATTGCAGGGAGATACAAGCCCCTTCTGGAGGAAGTAAAGTCGAACCTTGACAAGCTGAAAATCGAGCTCGAGGCCACCAGGCGTGAAGTGACCCAGGCCGAGAAGGAAGTTTATTCAATCGGACTCGAAGTCGAACGTCTTGAGGAAAAGGAGCATCAGCTTTCACTGGAGCTGCAGGCTTACGGATATTCGGAACCGATACCAACTTTCGAGGGAGCGGAGGAACTGCTCGTAGGCATAAGCCAAGAGTACGAAGGCTTGAAAGAGCATGTGAACTACAACGCCGACAGAACCTACCGCGAGGTTTTTGAAAATTACAAGTACTCCTCCGTGCGAAGAAACGACCTCGAAAAGGAGCGAAACGCGATTGTCACGTTCATAGAAACGATCGAAACAGAAAAGCGCAAGGTCTTCATGGAAGCCTTCGAGCGAATCGACAAAGAACTGCGCCTAATTTTCAACAAGATTACTACGGGTTCTGCGTGGCTCGAGCTCGAGAATCCGGATTCAATTTTTGACAGCGGCATTTTCTTGATGGTCCAGTTTCCCGGAAAGATTCCCCGCGACTCTGGTTCGGTCAGCGGAGGAGAGAAAACGATTTCCGCGCTTTCGTTCATCCTTGCAATTCAAGCGGTTTTCCCCTCGCCCTTCTACGTTTTTGACGAAGTTGATGCGCACCTCGACAGCAATTATTCCGGCAAACTCGCTGAGATTCTTGCGGAACGCTCCGACAGATCTCAGATTATAATCGTCAGCTTGAAAGATAATGTGGTTTCAAAAGCACAAAGCGTGATTGGTGTTTACATGCCGCAGGGAAGCACAAAAATTGTTCGCTACAAGAGTCCGATGGAGGTAGTCGTGCCGAATGAGCAGTAGTCCAGGCGATTCTTTTGCGTCTCCTCCGGAGCGGAAGAAGGAGCTTTCCCGCCCTCCGCTGAACCTCTTGCTGAATCCTGAAGGAAACCGCATCCACAAGCCCTGGGAAGTCGATCTTGAGCGGCTTTTGACGCTGTTCCTGAATCTGATTACAAACAACAACTTCATCGATCTCAGATTGTGCGGCTCCGCGGCGCTGTCGTCGGCGCTCATCTACAAGATGAAGGTCGACACGTTATTCTTGCTCGATAAGATCAGACAAGCGCGCATGAGCAGGATGGATCTCACAGGTGATATTCCGATGCTTCTCGAGATGCCCTTCCGTCAGGAGGTTTACTCGACTTCCGTCGAAGACCTAGTTTCGAGCCTGGAATCGATTCTCGAAGATATAATCAGGGGAAGAAGGAAGCAAAGCGATAGGGTGAATTTTGTTCTTGAACCCGTTGTAACTTTCGAACCCGAAAAATTCCTCAACAAAATCTCAGAGCTCGTAAATGAATTCAGAATAAGGATACTCAGCGAGCTGCGCGCCAAGGGGGAGTTTCTTTTCTCAGATTTTTCAAAAACAAGCGGCTCGCTCGAGAAAGCCCAATTCTTCATTTTCTTTCTGTTCCTGGCGATGGAGGGAACAGTGCTAATGGACATGACAGAAACCGATGATATTCTGATTTCATCGGTTCCAGTTACGACAGTTTGAAAATTGTGACCAAGATTGAGTACGGTTCCCGCCGAGCTAAATTCGCTCCTTGCTGACGACGAGCCAGCAATGTTACAAGAAGAAAAAGTTGAGGCAGAGGAACAGGGACCAGTTTCTCTTTCGAGAGATGCCCAAGCGAGAGTAGAGGCAGCGCTCTATGCAGCCGGTCGACCTCTTACCCTCGAAGAAATTTCTCGAGCGGCGAGAATTAACTCTAGAAAAAGGTTGGGACAGTTGATGCTAGATCTCTCGCGAAAAATCAATTCTACGTTTGCAGCTATCGAGCTCAAGGTATTGGAAGGGCCGATGTATTCTCTTCAGCTAAAACCCGAAATGAATCCGGTTGCCAAGCGTTTTGCTTCAAAGCCTCTGCTTTCTGCCTCGACTCTTAGGACGCTCTCCTTCGTCGTTTACCTCCAACCCGTTAGCGCGTCAGAGCTCGTAATGAGAAGGGGGTCTCAAGTTTATTCCCACTTGAAAGATCTAGCTGAAATTGGATTCGTGAGGGGCGAAAAGCGCGGAAGGGGCAGAGTGTTCAGCACGACTGACGAGTTTGCAGATTATTTTGGCCTCTCGCACGACCCAGATCAGCAGCGAAAGCAGGTCTCAAAGCAGGGATTGGTAACTAAAGCCCAGCGAGTAGAGCAGCAGCAGAAAGAGGCGGAGGCGCAGAGCGGCAGCACAAAGCCTGCCGTATAAATATCGCAATAAGCTCTTTATTTCAAGCCGGGCAACTTTCAAAATCTGTTGGCAGATTATGGTAAAACCTATTGAAAATCTGAGGAAAAGGAAGCTCACCGGGGGAGCAAAAAAGAGCTTCAGGGAAAGAAGGGCTTACGAGAAGGACGGCTATGCAGCGGAAGCGATTCTTGGAGAAGCCGAAAACTATCAGAGGCGAATGCGCGGCGGTTCAATGAAGACCTCGGTCAGGCTAGCCTCTTTTGCAAACGTTGTCGATTCTTCCTCCGGCAAAACTCAAAAGACAAAAATTACACGGGTGCTCCGCAATCCCGCCAACCGCGATTACGAAAGGAGAGGCGTCATCACCCGCGGCGCATTGATCGACACTGAACTTGGAAACGCCAAGGTTACTTCGAGGCCCTCGCAGGATGGCGTCGTCAACGCGGTTCTCGTAGCGCAATAAAATCTCTTCAGTAACCGAACGGAATTTCAGGTTGAAAGAGTACAAGCGCCACGTCGTGTGGCTTGAATACTTCAACTCCTCTCTCAGCAGAAAGGAGGGCAGGAGAATTCCGCTCGATAGAGCCGTAAAAGATCCGAAGCTCGAAGAACTCGCTGAAGCTGCAAGGCGCCTGAATTACTCTCCCGAGCAGGAAGTTGTCAAGCACCCAAAGCGCGCCACGATTCAGACCGGCTACATCAGCATCGAGAAAAGGAACCCGAAGAAAAAGGGATCAATCCTGCTCGAGATTGCAAAATCTCTTTCCAATGT
>JASHSF010000129.1 GCA_030036955.1 Nitrososphaerales archaeon | reverse complement strand
CCCCGCCCGACGATTCTAAGTTTGAATGAATCCGGCGCAGCGAGCATTGCCCCTCCTTTCAACGAAAAAGTACCGACAGGAAATTCGGTGATTCCAATGTGCAGCCCGAAAACGTAATCGACCTTGGGATTCTCCATCGCCCCGTCCTCTATCATAGGCTCTGCTCCGCCCCTCCCGCCGTGTTCCTCCGCTGGCTGGAAAAGAAATTTCACAGTGCCGTTCAGCTCGTCTTTGTGTTTTGAGAGAAGCATCGCCGCACCAAGGAGCATCGCGACGTGTGTGTCGTGCCCACAGGCATGCATTATGCCATCGTTTTTCGATTTGAATGGAAGATCCACATTTTCCTTAACCGGTAACGCATCCATATCGGCCCGCAGGGCGACCACTTTTCCGCCCGAAGCACCTTTTAGAATTCCAACCACGCCCGTTCCGCCTACCTTGGACTTAACGGTTATTCCGAGGGCGCGCATCTTGTCTTCAACTAGTTTAGCTGTCCTGAATTCTTGGTAGGACAGTTCTGGGTCCTCGTGCACTTTGCGCCGGATAGATATTATTTCATCTTCGTAATCTTTGACGTCCGTCAAGAGAGAGTCTGAAGAGAATGCGTTGCTAGGCATCTTCACTAACCTTCGATCGATAGTTCTCTGCCGCTTCTCGCGTCAACAAGCACCGTTCGGGAAGTTCCATTTTTTGAGACCAGCTCTACTCTGTAAATTGGGTGATAAAATACTTTGAAGCTTTCGAGATCTGCTCCTTCGAACAAGCCTTTCACAATTTCGCGGAGTTTCGCTTCATCGAGTTTACTTTCCTGGAATGCGCGGACTCCCGGTCGCGATTCAAACGAAGTCAAATCTACCACCTGTGGTGTTTGGGAATCTCTCAAGAGATCTATTTTCGGAATGTCAATCAATCGACGATACATCTTTGCACGGCCCAGCTTCGATCCTCTGACTACGCGCTTGTCTTCCAGGTCTTTCAGAATCTTTCGAGTTTGTTCCGCTTCGAGCAGTCTGGACTTGCTCGCAATTTCAACGGCGCTCTGATCCCTGTCGGGTTCGAGTGATTTCAACACGAGAATCTGAGCTTCGGAACTTCCGAGCAGTTTGCCTATTCCTTCTTTGAAATACAGCGAATCGCCCTGCTCGATCTGCCTTCCGGTGATTCCGTCAAGGTAAAAATACTGGGTTTCGAATTTTTTACGTAATCTTCCCGCGCGTATCGTTATCCCGGCTTCCACAAGAGGTCTGAAAACGAGCTCCACCGTAGTGACGTTTTCTTTCTCCCCAAAGACTTTGTATGATCGGGCTGGTTTTACAAGCATCGGCACTTGATTCTGATCAACCGTCGGAGGTAGACCGACTCTTGAGGTTCGAGCACTCGGCTCCGGCGTCTTCGGCTGCTCTATCGTTTCCTCTGCCCTTTGAACTTGCTCGGTCTCTATTTTTTCGTTATGCTCTAAATCTTCTTTATCATCCACAATTGCTTCTTGAGGCTCTGCTGCAAGGGGTTCACTGTAATGGGGAGCACCTAAAGCCTCGAGAACTTTTTCAAGCGAGGGGCGTACCGATGCAGGATTTAGCTTAGGTGTCATCCCTCCATGGCGTGTTTCCCTTTGCCTGATTTTTATGCAGACTGGTTCGGGTGACAATCCCCCTAAAGCAAAAAATTCGCCTGGAGCTAGGCTAGTAAGCTGGTTGGGCAATCCCCGAGAAGAAAAGAATTGTGCAACTGATTGCAAATCGTTTCTGATAACGAGCTTGCCTATCAGCTGGTTTGCACACTGGCTGAGTATATTCTTGTCAACAACCGAAGGCCGCTGGGTGCAAAAAACGAGGCCGAGACCTCGCTTTCTTCCCCTGCGCGCAAGCTCGTCAAATATTCTTAAACGTTCGCCTACTTGGGGAACAAATCGGTCAGCTTCTTCGAGGATGACAAGATACGGCGTCCTTCTTTTTGAAATTTCCTTGTAAACTCCGAGGAGAAAATTCGCAACCCTGTCTCTTGGCTTGTCGACGCCTGATAAATCGAGTATGAGGGCAGGGCAGTCAGGTGCGTACTGCGCTAGAAGTGCGAGGTCTAGGTTCGACCATTTCAAGTCGCATTGTTCTTCTTCGCCTACCCATATGGCGTCGTACTTTTCCTTGAGACCTGAATATTCGCCCTCAAGATCGATCAAAACGAAAGGAACCTTAGCTTTGCAGAGCTCTTCGCAAATTACCCCAACTGCGTAGGACTTGCCGCTACCACTGGAACCGATGACGCACGTTCTGCCAGTTGCTACTACCTCCGGATTTACCTGAAAGGGCTTTGGCTTCTCATCGCGCTCCAGCTCCGCGAGAAAATCCGTCGAGGATTTTGACGATGCAGAAGACGAAAGCAGTGATGCCTCTAGATCCTTGCGGATAACAGTTCCGAGCATGAGAAGCGTCTGGGGATTTGTCGCAGCATTTTGATCGGGTGTGAGAGGTGCGGCGGGAGTGGTCGGTAGCGACGGCATCTTATATCCTGACGTTTTCTACCCTAGGAAGCTTGCAATAATAACTTTCTCGTATTAATCTCATCAGCAGATATCGAGTTCGAAAATTTCTTCGGGACGCAAGATTCTAAATAGCCGAGCTAGCAACTATTACTGATCTAAGCTCGCAAGTGGATTTGATTGGCAAATTACTGTCCTTACTGCGGCAACAAGATAATCGATACAAACACTTACTGCCCGAACTGCGGAAGAGATCTCCGGCAATTCGGCAACGCCCCTGCTGCACCAGTCGGTCCCGCTCTCGAGGACTTCAAAAAGTACTCCGATCTCAGGGCGAGGACGGATAAGATCATTTCCCCATGGTGGACTGCAGTTCCCGCGGCATCCAGCGCCTTCGTTTTTGCACTCTTCGCAATTGCAATCCAAGGAATTGAGTCAGAGATTTCCTCTATTCGCCCTGGCTCATCCACCCTTCCAACAAGTCCCTTCACCGGTTTGGTGCATTCCCTCGAATATGTGTACTTGGTGAGCTTCGTAATTCAAGTCCTGCTCTTGTTCCTGTATTACCAGCTCGTGGGCCGGAGGAACCAGCACTTTGAGAGGCAGCAAAGAGTGCTTTACGACGCATTGTACATTCTGAGGCAAACGATTGTTTCAAGATTACAGCTTACAACGGAACAAGCAAACAACCTCGCGCG
>JASHSF010000128.1 GCA_030036955.1 Nitrososphaerales archaeon | reverse complement strand
GTCGGACCGGATGAGGAAATCAAAAGCAAAAGCGTGATGGCAAAAACACTGCCAAGTACTCCGGCTAGGACGCTCCGGATTAGGGACCCGCGTTTAGCACTCAACGAGTTACTTTCGACCGTTCATCTTGTTATTCTGAATGCGCGCTACATAGTTCTAACAGTTAGAACAGTGCGGATCGGGGGCCGGGGTGTAGCGGAACAGAGTCATAATTCGTCTTTTGCCTAGCAGGCAACCTCGTGCCTAGCACGCAATTCTATACTCTCGGATCTAGTCTTGAAGCTAAGTGGCCTGAAAAAGCGACGGCTCTCAGGCGTGGCTGTATTTCAGATATCCCGTAAACGTTTCATAAAATAGGGGAGCTATATTGCAACTCGGGATTCCGACAACACATGATGGAGCAACAATTGTGACACTTTTTGGGCCTTTACAACTTAGCAAGATTGCAATGCTCTGATGATCTACTGTGCGTAAACCGTTCCCTGTGGTGCGAATGACCACGGCATTGATATTGATTGAACCGGAACAAACCGAAGATTTGTCACTGAAAGACAGCATTTTGAAGGTAAAACTATTGGTTCCCGATGGATCAATAACAAATCCTTGGCCCTTAGCTCCGCCAGTGAATGTGGTCAATCCAGCCAATGTTGCGTAGTTTCCGCTTGATGGATTTGCACCTGCAAACAAGAAACGCAACTCCTGATGGTATATTGCTGGACTATTGCTGGGGGTTGATGCGGCAGCGACACTGGGCAACGAAAAAGCGGTAACAACAAGGACTCCAAGGGCGATAAGGGACATTGCTCGGAAAGTGTTTGAGACTTTCATTTAGAATAACCTAAGCCCCACGAGGCCCGCGTGAGTTTAAAATAATTTGCTACGGAAATAAAGAAAGATCCACCCATTGGTTGGTGAAGTTATATCGTCTTACGATACAAGATAAATGCAAAGTGCTGCGAAGGCCAGACCAACGTGAATGGAGTCTAACCGGTTCGCTTACGCGTGCGAGTCAAGAGTGCTGTCCTGGAAGTAAGGCATCACGCAGCTCAAAGTTGAAGGTTTCAGGATCGTCTTAAATGACTCAACTCCTCCGGACACGGTATTATGCCAACTTCTTTTGGACTGAAGGATGCCCGTGTGCTGGTCACGGCTGCGAGCCAAGGAATAGGATACGGAGCGGCAAAAATTTTCCTCGAGGAGGGAGCTAGAGTCGTCATAAATTCTTCAAATCCAGATCGGCTCGAGAAAGCGCGCAGCTCGCTTTCACCACTCGGAGAAGTTCGCTCGGTTACAGCGGACATATCAAAGAAGGACGAAATCGAAAAGCTGGTTTCTGAAACACTGAAGCAGCTGGGCGGGATCGATACTTTTGTGTACGTGACAGGTTCCCCTGTCCCGGGCCCTGTAATGGAGCAAACCTACGAAGCTTGGGAATCCGCCTCCAGGCTTCTCTCAGTGAGCCCCGCTTACCTTGCTCGGAGAGTTGGGGAGTCTATGGTCGATCGAAAAATAAAAGGAAGAATGGTATTTTCAGCTTCTTACAGAATCAGAGAGCCTTCTCCAACCATCGCCCTTTCAAGCGTTTTGAGAACCTCGATAGGCGGTCTAGTCAGGACACTCTCCCGCGAGCTTGGGCCGAAAGGCATCAGAGTGAACGCAGTATTGCCAGGCTACATCATGACCGGGCGAATCAACCAAATAGCTGAGGATGCGGCGCGGAGAAGAAATATTACCAAAGAACAGGCCACAGCCGAAATAGAAAGTCAAATTCCGCTAGGCCGAATAGGCACAACTGAAGAGCTCGGCAGAGCCATAGCCTTTCTCGGAAGCGAAATGTCTTCGTACATTACTGGCGCTATGCTACCCGTTGACGGCGGAGTGCTACACTCTATCGGCTGAAGAAAGAGCGAACACGTACTCTGGCTTTTTGTCGGGTTGAATTTCAATTTCGACCTCTGAGCCAACTTTTACATTTTTGACTTCCTTCAAAATTCCGGGGATCTTCAGATCGTCTCCAAAAGAGGCAATGCAGACTACGTACGGTAGGAGTCTCTGAAAATTTTCACTCGAGACGTGCACTTCGCTGAACGAAACAATCTTCCCCCGAGCGGGAACCCGCACCCATTCAAGATCGCAGCTGAGGCATCGGCTGCAGATCGGCCTCGGCGGAATCATCTTGAAATTGCATTTCTCGCACCGCGCCGCAGAAAGGCTACCTTCTTCTTTCAGTTTCCTGAAGAAGTTTTCAATTGTGAATTCAGTTCGAAATGATGTGGGTTGTGACAATTGCGTTCGAACCCCCCTCGTTTATTGCGAGAGCGTATTTTGCCCCCGAAATCTGCCGCTTACCGCAGCGTCTGTTGAGCTGGTTGTGGATTTCGTAAATCTGACAGAGACCGGTTGCTCCGACAGGATGGCCTCTTGCCTTGAGTCCTCCGCTCGGATTCACGGGAATTTTTCCCCCGATATCTGTTTGATGAGATCTGATTGATTCCTGACCTGCGCCCCTTTTCGCAAACCCGGCCGCTTCGTAGTGCAGAATTTCGTTGATCGTGAACGCGTCGTGTACTTCGGCAAATGAAATATCGCCCGGCGCGAGTCCAGCCATTTGATATGAATTGGAGCACGCTTGTGCCACTGCCCCCGGCCATGAAATATCTTCTCTCTCGTACAGACCGATCGTGTCGCTACTGTTACCCATGCCGACAACAAAAGTGGGGCTGTCCGTGAAGCGGCTCGCCAGCTCTGTTTTGCACAAGATGGCAACAGCTGCGCCGTCGCTAACTGGCGAGCAATCGTAGAGTTTGAGCGGCGACGCAATGACTTTGGATTTTAACACGTCGACCTTCGAAATTTCCTTTCTTATGTGCGCTTTGGGATTATCGAGGGCATTGCGATGGTTTTTGACTGCAACGGCGGCCAGATCATCTTCGTTGCTACCGTACTTTGACATGTGAGCTCTCGCCATCAAGGCGTAGATGCTAGGAAAGGTCATGCCGTTGTGTTGCTCGAGGACTAGATCGCTTGCCGACATTAGGGCATCGGTAATCTCGATCGTGCTGCGAAGAGACATTTTTTCGATTCCGCAAACGAGGACGATGTCGTGGAGTCCTGACACAATAGCCGTTACTCCCGAGGATAGTGCCAGTGCTCCGGCTGCGGCGCAACCTTCGACCCGCATAGAACCTTTCGGAAGCAGTCCGAGCCAGTCCGTTACAAGCGAACCGTACATTATTTGATGCTCGTACGTTTCAGATTGATTGCCCACGAAAACGGCACCAATATCCTTTCTGTCGAGGTTCTTGCAGCCGTCCCATGCTTCGAGAAAAGCTTCCACGACTAGCTCCCTTCCGTTTAGTTCGGGGAAACGTCCTATCTTGGACATCCCCACGGAAACTATTGAAGCTAATTTTCTCAAAGCTAGAGCGCCTAATTGTAAACTATCACATTCATTAGATATTTTTTTACTTTAATGCTTACCCAGCTTTCCCCATTGTCCAATCAAGTCTCGCAAATTGATTTTTATTTCCCGAAGCTAAGGTTACAAAACCTTGGCAGGCTCTTTAGATAACTTTCTCCACGATCCGACTGACGTGGGAGCTCTGGGCGAAGAGGAAAGGAAGGAATTCGAAGAGTGGGTTTCGAAGATTCTCTCAAATCCCGAAACGATCTCTTCCATGGTGGAGAAGGCACTCCACGACGGAATGCAATCAGAGTGGGAAGAAGATTCTCTCGGTCACAAGTTTAAGCTCGGATCTTACTATCCAAGCCTAATCGAGCGCTGTCTTCGCTTGCAGGCGTACTCCTATCTCTACCCGGAACCACCCAGCAAGGAAGAGCTCGCGATTTTCCGCGAGGGGAGCGCCATCCACGAGATTATTGCACTATCGCTTAGGCGTTCGGGACTTGTCTCCGTCGAGGGAAGCGAGGTTGTGGTCGATCTAGTATTCAACGAAGAAGCAAAGCTCCACGGGAGGATCGATGATTTGCTCTTGATTCGTCTTTCCGGAGAGAGCAATTCGAACTTCAAGCTCTTTGTGCCCCTCGAAATAAAGAGTGCGCAATCACTGCCGGATGAGCCAAAGCCTTCGCACTACTACCAGCTTTCAACTTATTTGCTGGCGAAAAAATTCCCGATGGGCGTTCTGCTGTACTGGGCAAAGCGCGGCGGCGGCGTGAAAGCTTATCCAATTTCTAGAGACGACGTAATGTACTCCGTCCTAAGGGAACGCGTTTTCGAGCTCCACGAGGCGCTGAAGCGAAACGATTTTCCACAAAAGGAGGCAGCTCTCAACCACGATTATTTCCAGTGCGAGCACTGTGGCTACTTGGAAAGGTGCAACCCTTTCCTAATCAATTCGGTTTCCCACGGTTCGAAAATTGCCCTATTCGACATAGACAGCACACTCTTAGATCCCCTGCCAAGACGCAAGGCGGCGCTTAGAGAGCTAGGGCTACCGTCAACTATGCGTCCATCTGACATCGACAACGAAGAAACGCGTGAAACTTTTTGGGATCTTTTCAACAGTCCAAAGTTCGTAGAGCTCGACACGCTAATTGAGCAGGGGAGAGCGAAAGTCTACGAGCAGATTGAACTCGGGCGAGTTCCAGTAGGAATTTCTTCATCCAGGCACGACGTGCTGGTCGAAGCTACACGAGCACGTCTCGCAAATCTAGGAATCTCGCTTGCAAACCTGATCCTCAGGGAAAACGGTAACTACGACACGGACCTGCGATTCAAGTTAAAGTGGGCACTGAGGCTCGAAACAAATTACACAGTTTCAGAATATTTTGATCGAGATGCCACCACATGTTCTATGGTGCTAAAATCGATCAGCGAAGTGCGAGAAAAGAAATCGGCTAAAGCAGGTAAAGCTTAGGATTTCTCTGGATTCTGAGCCGTCGGCTGAGCTCCCTGGCCAGTCGTGGTCGTAGCAGGTTCTGGTTCCAGGGGTACAGGCGGTGGCGTAGTCGCCATCACATATCCAATCCATCCTAGAATTGCAAGAATTGCGAGGATGGCTACGAACAAAGTTATCTCGATGACATAACGTGAGACGGTGGCATTAACTGCGAAAATCAAATAACCGTAAACGAAAACGCCAATGATCGCTCCTATGACTAGTGCTACACCAATTGCTCTATCGCGCGGCATAATCTGAATCCTTCGTTTTGCGTAACGATGTTTGCGCTTTGCGTATTTATGCTTTGCAAAGATGCAGGCGATGCATCAAAATCTCCTTACTGAGATTATGCTGCATGGTTGACCTTTGGCCTCCAAAAAGCGCCTAATTGTCAGATCTCAATAGTTCTTCAGTATTCAACAAATTGATAGCGAAGCGATTTACGAGGAGAGTTAGCAATTTTTCTTTTGAATGACAAAGGGGCAGAATCTGATGATGAACCAGCATCCTCTCCAATTGTCGATGATGAGCCACAGAAGAAAAAGGTTCGACGACAAAATCCGTCAAGCCCGGCGGGGCCAGCCCCGGCATCGCTAACAAGTGCAGACTTAGATTCGGAGCTTAGGGGAAAGACTCTGAAGGCCTATCTATTCATAATGAAACTTTCAAAACCAGTAGGCGTTAGAGAGCTTCAGCGAGGGCTGCAACTATCTAGCCCGAGTGTTGCATATCACCACCTTGAAAAACTGGAGCGCCTAGGACTGGTCGAAAAAGACCAATACGGAGCTTACGCGCTCGTGAAGAACGTTGACGTGGGCGTTCTCCAAGCTTTTTCTCACATCGGGACTATACTTGTTCCGCGTTTTATTTTCTACGCAATGTTTTTCACGACGCTTTTCGTCGGATATTTTCTGATTTATCTCGGAAACTCGAATGTGTACGCTTTAATTTTTGGGGCTGGCGCCGCCGCCGTAGCCTGGTACGAGACGATCAGAACTTGGCTGAGAAGACCTTTTTGACGAGTCAAGATTTCACGGTTTAGCGACTCTGTGTAGCAATCCGCAAGCGACAAAAACCCTGTCTCGCGAAATTATCACTCCGCGCTTTGCCGCGCTGCGACAGTATTCGTTTCTGTGATTGACGCAGTCGACGCAGTAAGTTAGCACACAGCAGAGGGGATAGCGATTGCGCATGCCATTGAGAAAAGCTGTCAGCGCGCTTTCCATTTAGATACAAAAGTGACAAAATTTCCTTTAATTCACTTGTGAGTTTGAAATAAGAATCGGGGATTCAGCTTAAGAAGCATCTACAGGTGGCGCTATTTTTTCTGAATTATTTCTACGACTTCACCAGGGTTACAATTGTTTCCCTCAGCTTGAAGTTTCTTCTCTGACCGGATCGGCGCACTCTGGCTAATTCCACGTCACAGACTCCAAATCCGATCGCTCGGCCTATTCTTGCAAGAATAAGGTCAGTTGGCAAATATGTGCCAGCGGTGAGGGAATCTCCGATGACAAAGACGAACTTGCCTCCCGGGAGTAGCGCATCGTACACATTTTCGAAAGTGTCAAACATGTCCTCGAAATATTTCTTGATGACGAGGTGCATGTCTCGCCTCCGGAACGTGGTCTTTGATCCAACATTACGCTCAATCTTTAGCAAAATCTCATCCAGCCACGCATCGTGAACCCGTAAGGATCTTCTGTCGAAATACTTCTCCAAAGACCCCCGAGAGACGTTATCGCATGCAACCATGCTGTCCCGCAGATTGCGCAAGTCTTCGTACGACTTGGCGTTTCCAAGCCATGCCATCTCTATCTTGTAATTTGTAACGTAATCTAGACCGTTCGCATACGGCGGACTCGTAACTGCAAGAGACGCGGCTTCCCTTCTGTATTTGTAGGAAGCAGAATCAGCCAATAGAATTTTCGCTGATCCCAGCGAATCCTCTTGCGCTTGTACGGAATGCAAATCCGTAATCATCCACTTTACTTTGGTAGAAAATAGTTCATTAGGCGGTAAGGGGTTAGCGACTTTGTTCTTTGAGTAGCCGAGACACGGAGAACGCTCGAGATTTGAACAATCTATTAGAACGCTGCTAAACCCGAGCAAAAACAGATCGCGAATACTCTCATCTTCGATTGCAAGAATCGATCTTCTGATCGCGCAAAGAGATTCCAATGCCGAACGAGAAAACTGATTCCTCGTTTCTTTCAAGAAAGGAAGATCAATCTCGGCTCTTGCCCTAAAAGGGGTCGATAGAATATCCGAAAGAGTTTTCGAAATCCGTTCTACGTTCAGGCATTTGGTTTCTAGCTTGGTCTTGACATTTGAAACAAATGTCATGAGCGGGGACATATCTACGCCAATCGCGTCTATGCCCCTCAGTTTGGCGCAAAGAGGAGATGTGCCCGAGCCCGAAAAGCAATCAAGCAGGAGATCACCGCGTGTGACTCTGTGCCTCTCGATAATCTGGTCAACGAAATCAGCTGAAAAGCCCTGTACGTATGATGACCACCTGTGAACGGGACGATTATGATTTGAAGAAAATGTAATACTCCCTTTGAACTGCGAAAAGGAAATTTTGTGATCGTTTTTGAACTGGCGATCGTACTCTGAAGAAGGGACAAATCCCGTCAGAGCGGAAACGTCTTCGTAAGCGGCGGGTAGCCATAGGCCCCTCCCGAACCTAATGGCGTTTCCTTCTGTCTCAAATCTTGCCAGTTCGGCAGTGACAAGGCCTTCCTCAAGATCTGTCACGATAGCTATCTGCTTTGCTGTCGAGCCCATAGCCGGGCTCTTCTTCAGCGCTTCGATAATCTTCGTTTTTGGATTATCGAGCGCCAGCATGGAAATTCGAAACATTCTTCTTTACAGCGAATATTTAACAAACGCTTTTCTCGCAAGGGTCGTCAAAAGGGACTATAACAATCCAAAAAATATTGAGAAAACAGAATTTCACCCAGGATTCAGGCTTAGACAATCTGAGGCTGCCCTTGTTAGGATGACAAGTTGACACCGAAATTACTGGAATTAGGATTATACGAGCTTGAAAGATGTCAATTGATCAGATCAACACTAATCGGGAATGGACCGAGGAGACCTCCCTGGGAATTAACGGAAAGAGGGAGAGAGCTTCTACCGATACTAAGGGGATATGTCTGATTCGTTGAGCAATGGCAGATGCGATAAAGTCAAAACATTTCAAGTGACTTTCCTCCGAATCGAAGAAGAGTTTTTCTGAGAATGACTGATTTGAAAGGTGTGATAACTCTCGTGACAGGCGCGAGCAAGGGAGTCGGAAAAGGTATTGCCCTAGGTTTGGGCGAAGCTAAAGCAATCGTATATGTCACTTCAAGAAAACCGACAGACTCGGCAAAAGACCTTCCGGGAAGCCTTGCCGATACGGTTTCAGCTGTGAATGATCTAGGCGGAGATTGCACCGGAATATTTTGCGATCACTCAAAAGATGAGGACGTAAGTTTTGTATTCGAGAAGATAGCCAAAGAACATGGGCGACTCGACGTACTCGTCAATAACGCATGGGGCGGTTACGAAAACATGAGTGAGCAAGGAAAATTCACTTGGAACGACCCGTTCTGGGAACAGCCCCTTTGGAGATGGGATGCGATGTTTCAGAATGGAGTTAGAGCAGCGTTCGTTGCGAGCAGATTCGCTGCACCGATTATGATTTCAAAAAAGAATGGACTGATCGTTAACATTTCAAATTTGGCAGCAAAGAATTATCTTGGAAACACTATTTATGGCGTCTCGAAGGCGGCTACCGATAAATTGGGTTACGACATGGCAGAAGAGCTTAGATCGCATAACGTTGCCGTGGTCAACTTATACCCCGGTCTTGTCAGAACTGAACGAGTGTTACAAGCAAGGGAATTTCTCGATCTAAAAAACTCAGAGTCGCCTTTGCATGTGGGGCGTGCCGTCGCTGCTTTAGCGAAAGATCCCAATATAATGCTGAGAAGTGGCAAGACGTTTGAGACTGCTTCGCTAGCAAAAGAGTACGGGTTTTCAGACATTCAACGCTAAGCGCTGAGCTCTGAGCCTCTGTCTGCACTCCCATTTCGATGCAATATTGCAGAACTAGCCCGCTTGAAATATGCCTATCTTAAAGACGGGAAAGCAAATCCAAATCAAGCATAGAAAATAACGCTCTTTTGAACACACAAAGAAAAAATTGTTATTTACCAAGCTGCCAGAAGTGTCGAACCTAAACCCTCTTTCGCTTTCAAATGATTGGAGAAGGAATCCTTGTCCGGCCGAAACGTAGACCCTGCATACAGGCGCATCATCTACTTTCTGCTCGCCGGAAGTCGAGGCGGAGCTAACCGCATTCAAATCCTCCGCCACCTAAAGGAAAATCCAGTGAATGCAAACAAACTAGCAACGGATCTGAAGCTCGACTACAAGACAATTCTACATCATCTCAAAGTTCTCGAGCAACACAACATTATCACATCTTCGGACAAGGGAGCGTACGGGAACGTGTATTTTCTCTCTCCATATTTCGAATCCCAATACGCGATTTTGGAAGAGATTTGGGTTAAAGTAAATAAGACAAGCGAGGAGAAAAAGTGACATATTAGATGGCAATTAGTCCTTGGATGTTCGTCGCAGCCGGTTTCGCGCTCACGAATACAGTGTTGATTCTAGTTCTGCTCGGGCTTTACTATTCTAGTGCTAGAAAAGTTAGGACAACCTTTACTCTGGGCTTGATTTTATTCACGATATTCTTTCTCGCTCAAAACATTTCAATCGTGGTTCTTTGGTACCAATTATACTCGATTGCGCCATCCGCGAGCGGAATCGTAAACACGGCCGCGCCCTACATGACCGTCATAAACGCGGTCGAATCTCTCGCTCTCGCAATCCTCGTAGCAGTGTCGCTGAGATAGTAAATAGGTCACTCAGAGCTTCTCTTTCCTCAGCACGTTTAGTGTCTCGTACCAGAACATGCAAGCGAGGATAATGGTCGTCGAGGGTCCGTAAACAAATAGAAAGATCGTGTCCCTCGACAAAGGTTGGGCGAGTCCGCCGAAGTATCCCAGGGCGAGCCAACCAATCGAAAGAAAAGTCGAGAGTAGAGCGTAAAAGAAGTACCTGGGGACGAGGTGGCGCCTCAGTCTGACAAAATGCTTCAGATAGACCCTGTCGACGGTGTATGTTCCCTCGCTCTCGTTTTTGGTGACGAGGCCGTTTTTCAGGAGCTTTTCGAGGTGGAAGGAAGCCACGGCGGGGCTGCTCAGCTTCAGTTGCTTTTGCAGCTCCCGGGGTCCGATCGGTTTATCGCTGGTAACGAGAAATCTATAGACCTTTACGGTTGTTCCAGTTAGAACCTCGTCGGCATCCCTAGGAGGCGGAGTTGATTTGTCCGGCAAGCGCTTCCGCTATGTTTCCTTCGCTTGAGATATTCTGATTATAGGCTTGTCGTTTTTGGGAAGCGATCTACGGCGTAGTACAGCGCCCTCCATGCCACAACCCTTCGCTAAGCTGTGTAGGTTTAAAGTCCTCCAGTGGCAAAACAGACCGCCAACCCTGGAAGAACAGAAGTTATGTCGGAGTACAAGTGGCCGATTGCCCGAAACGCAGCCATTGCGGCAGTGATTGCACTTCTGATCGTTGTTTCCTCGATTTACGTCACTTCTAAAATTGCGTTGATAGTCGGCCCCGGCGGCAAAACTACAACTTCGACTAGCTCTAAGCCGAGCACTTTCTCTACTTCTCAACGTTACACGGCTACATTCAGCACAATTTCGCCCCTCGCACCAATTTCGCTAGGATCTCAACCCATCTACATAGGTTACAATCAATTCAACAACGAATTGTATGTCTCCCTTTCCAATTCGAGCGTAGCAGTCATTAATGGATCAACCAATTCCATCGTCCAAATGGTCCAAACTGGCAAGGATCCAAATCAAATATTGTTCGTTCCATCCTTCAGTCACGAAGTATTCGTGGCAAACGAGGGTTCGAACACCATCACCGCGATAGCCCCGAACAACAACTCGATCGTCGCAACAACCCAACTCGCCAGTTCTCCGAACTTGATGCGCTTCAACATGTACAACCACGAAATCTACGTCGCCTGCTCCGATTCAATAGTCGCGATTAACTCTTCAGATGACATAGTCACGAGTTTCAACTATACGGGCACTGGCGGATTAGCGTACAACAGCGCTACCCATGAAATTCTTTTCAGTGACACACCCGACAATGAGGTTAGAGCGATCAGCTCACAGAATCAAATCGTCGCAAACATTTCGGTGGGCAGCGAGCCTCAGAACCTACTATTCGATCCTTGGAACAACGTCACTTACGTTACAAATATCCAGAGCCACTCTCTCAGCGCGATCAATCTTGCGAACCAAGTGGTTGCAAATATCTCGGTCGGGTCCGGTGCTTATTATATGGTTTCAAACCCGACAACGCTCTATTCGGTAAATTCGCAGAGCGGAACACTCAGCGCAATAAATGTCAGTACGAATATAGTCGTTGCGAACATTTCTCTCGGCGCAGGGGCTGAACCTACGATGTCGACCTACGACGAAACTGACGGTTTAATCTACGTACCAATTTTGAACGATAGCTCTGTACTCGTAGTTTCAGGATCCAACGCAATAGCCGGGCAAATTCCTACCGGACAAGCTCCGGCTCAAGTGTTCTACGATTCAATCGACTACGAATTATACGTCGCTAACTCTATGTCCGATACTTTAACGGTCGCCGCAAATTCTTGAAGTGGAAGAATTGGATTTTCTTGAAGAGGAAAAATCTTCTAACGAGACGCAAATCACAAGGATATCTGAACTCGAAGAAATGAGCCGGTGTGAGGAGCTACCTACAGTCTCGCAGCGCCTGATCGTTCTCGAAATGATGTTCTTACTCGGGCGTCCGATGAGCGCTTACGAGATCTATAAGGAGCTGCGAACGAAATTCGGCTTGAGAACGAGCTATGGAACTATCTATCCGTGGCTTCGCCAGTTGGAGCGAGCTGAAATCATAAGATCAGAATCAATAGTTAGAAAAGATCGCCTAATTTCTCAGCAAAAGAAGAGAATCTATTCACTTACAAATCTCGGAAGATCCGAGTTTGCAAAATCGTTTTCTACGCTCGCATTAATTATCAAAGTTCTTGGAGAAGCATTTCCACAACGACGAAACGAAGATGAGCTTACTGTAGGCGCTTATAAAGCCCTGAAGAAAGCTTAGAGCATTCCGTGGCAATTCACCTAAGTGTGGACCTTCTCCAAACCGATTTCGAAAATCGGGGATTCAGAATCGGGAGTTTGAAACACTTGGGTGCTGCACTACTGATCAGCGAGGCATCACCCTCAAGGAACACACCTGATGATCCGTTGAAATTAGTGACAGGCTGCCATATGCTTTGTACGAGCGAGATTGCGAAACATCCTTGATTTTGAAGAGGAGCTCATGTAGATCTAGAGGTACCACGACATGTGGAGGGGTTCCATTTTTGTTCTCCGTGGCGGTAAATCCCCTCGTAAACGGTTTCCCGGAATTGACTAGCTCGATCACCTCATCCGATTTCGTTGGTTTTCCAAATATTTTCTCTGTATGCTGATTCGCTGTGGCAAAGGAATGATCTATAATATCTCGGAGAGAACCCGCCAATATGACTAATTCAATGTAATGAG
>JASHSF010000127.1 GCA_030036955.1 Nitrososphaerales archaeon | reverse complement strand
TTTCAGTGTTCCGAGAATCGGGACGGATGATTTTTCGAAAACGAATTACAAGTGGATAGCCCTTACGGTAACCTCAGTCGGCACGGTAATGTCCGGCATTGATGCAAGAATACTCATCGTCGGTCTACCGACGGTTGCGAGGGAGCTCGGAGCAAACGCAAACCAAGTCATCTGGGTCAGTCAGTCCTACCTGTTAGCAAGCACCGTCGGACTGCTGCTCATCGGTCGAGTCACCGACGTCATAGGGCGGGTCAAGATTTACAACATCGGGTTTGCAGTTTTCACCGTAGGATCTTTTCTTTCGTCACTTTCTTTCTCTCCCGATCAGCTAATCATCTACAGGGCAGTCCAGGGCGTCGGCTCTGCGATGCTCATCACGAACAGCGCGGCAATTTTAACCGACGCGACGCCTGTAGGAGAACTAGGAACGATTCTCGGTCTCAACACCGTGGCCTTCCGCGCGGGTTCCGTTCTCGCTCTCACTCTGTCGGGACTCATCCTTTCCATTGCGAGCTGGCGAGCTCTGTTTTACATCAACATTCCAATTGGAATTTTTGGGACGATCTGGGCTTACAAGAAGCTGCGCGAGATTTCAACAAAAGATCCAACCCGGAAAATGGACTGGCTCGGGTTTTTCACTTTCACTCCAGGATTGACTCTAATCCTACTTTCAATGACGTTTTACAGCTACGGTGTGCCGATCGATTTCACTTTCGGGACGATCGCATTAATCGCCGGTGCGCTTTTTCTGGTACTGTTTGCTCGGGTGGAACAAAAGACTGCAGCACCATTGCTCGACCTGAGCCTTTTCAAAATTAGGTCGTTCGCAATGGGAAACATCGCCCAGCTGTTCAACGCGCTCGCCTGGACCGGCTTTATACTGATCCTCTCTTTTTACCTGCAGCTAGTACTTGGTTATAGTCCGCTTATTGCAGGACTAGCGATTCTTCCTTTTGACGCAGGATTTCTCTTAACCGGCCCCCTCAGCGGACGCTTTTCTGACAAGTACGGCCCAAGAGTTTTTTCTGCTATCGGCCTCTCAATTTCCGCTGCAGGTCTTTTCGTTTGTGCCTCTGTTAGCGTCTCGACAGGCTTCGGCTTTATTGCCCTAGTACTAGTGCTCGAGGGGATTGGAAACGGCATGTTTGTTTCGCCTAACATCAGCGCAATCATGGGATCAGTACCGGCAAATCGACGGGGAGTAGCCTCCGGGTTCAGAAACACAATAGGTAACATCGGCCTCACCGCCAGTTCAGGCCTAGTCGTGCTTCTGCTGGCGACGGCAGTTCCATACAGCACTCTATCATTGTTTATTGAAGGCGCGGTCCTTCCGGGAGCAATTCTCGCCGTCAAGGAAGAATTCGTCTCAGGTTTTAGATTCGTATGTCTGCTCTTCGGGTTTTTCAACGTCGCGGGGATAATTCCCGCAATGCTTGAAAAGAGGGATCATCTAGTCGAGACTCCTATCCAGCGGGAGTTAGCAAAGAGTGAAGAAAACGAACTGCCAGGTGTCTAGAGGAACCGCCAAAAGATCGAAAAAGCCGTTCTTCGATGCCAAGGATC
This sequence comes from Nitrososphaerales archaeon, assembly GCA_030036955.1. Taxonomy (GTDB): domain Archaea; phylum Thermoproteota; class Nitrososphaeria; order Nitrososphaerales; family CADDZS01; genus JASHOD01. Next base: position 5,316 of record JASHSF010000127.1, on the reverse strand, counting down.
TTCGCATCATTCGTGACGATTTCATAAACACTTTAGCTATTTCCCCCAGCAGCGTAGATCTTACGGTGACTTCGCCCCCGTATGGCGTCGATGTAAAATATGGAAATTACGACGATGGCGTTCCTTATTCGGAGTATTTGGAGTTCACGCGGAGATGGCTTGCAAAGTGCCTATACCTAACAAAATCCGACGGAAGGCTCTGCCTTAACATCCCGCTCGACAAAAACAAGGGCGGTCAGCAGAGCGTTTACGCCGACGTCGAAACAGTCGCAAGGCAGGTGGGGTGGCGCTACCACACCACAATAATTTGGAACGAGCAGAACATTTCTCGTAGAACAGCGTGGGGGTCCTGGTTGAGTGCATCTGCCCCTTTCGTCATTCCCCCCGTCGAGGTCATACTTGTGATGTACAAAGGGAGCTGGAAGAAGACTAGTGGCTCCGGCAGATCAGACATTTCTCGAGATGAGTTCATGAGCTGGACAAACGGGTTTTGGGAATTCAACGGAAGGGATAATGCAGAACCTGAAACAAATCCCGTTTGGACATTTGGCGGTGAAAGCAGAAAAAAGATAGGCCATCCCGCCCCGTTTCCGATCGAGCTCCCAATGCGCTGCATCAAACTTTTCAGTTTTGTCGGAGATACAGTACTGGATCCTTTCGCGGGTAGTGGTTCAACCATGATTGCTGCACGGCAAACAAATAGGGTGGGAATCGGGGTCGATATTGATCGAAAGTACTGCGAGCTTGCTCTAGCCAGAATCAAACAACTTTCATTGTTAGTTTAACTCACGATGAAATCTCCGCATGAAACGTAAATACCGCTAACCTCTGAAAGAGCTCTCAGAATCAAGAAACATGACGCCGCTTCCAGATTCAGTGAAATCGCTCATCGAAGGCAAAGTCTACGCAAACTTCGCAACTCTCATGCCAGACGGCTCACCGCATGTCGTCCAGACGTGGGTCGATCACGATGGAGACACTGTCTTGATCAACACGAATGAAGGAAGCCAGAAGCACAGAAACGCCGCCAGAGATCCGAGGGTGGCCATAGTCATCACCGATCCGACTAGTGCCTATCATATGGCAGTAATCCGCGGGCGCGTCAGCGAGATCACGCGCGATGGCGCCGAGGAACACATTGACAAAATGGCAAAGAAGTACCTCGGCCAGGAAAAGTACCCGCGAAGGCCCGGTTTGAATCGCATTCTCATTAAGATACAAGCAAGGCGCGTCATCCCGCCATACACGGACACCCAGCGATCTAACTGGAGCAAAGGCACCAGCTCTTAAAGCAACTCGCCCAACCCAATCCTCCAGAGGAGCGCGATAAGTTTCTGATTCTTTTTCGGAATCTCAAGTAAGGTGCGAGTCCCGACCAATGTCTCCTTTGTGATCATTTACCGAAAATAAATTATCGATGCGGATCAGTACGCGGATTTCGAATCTCAGTGTGGTAGTCGTGTAACCGGCCATCAATGTCGGTAAATCCATAAAGCTTAGCCAAAGCCCCTACCTCCCAGGTCTTTCCAGTCTTCTCCAGTCTCCTTGAATCCATTGCAAGTGCGAGAATTGCACGTCCCAAGTACTCGGGTGACTCTATACGTTCAAGTTTTCTTTTTGGTACTCCTTCAATGGACATTCTCTCCACGCGCATCCAACCGGGAGAAATCGCAACAGCCGTGATATGGTGCTTCCGAAGTTCTTCTGCGAGACCAAATGCCATCCTATTTATTGCGCACTTTGCCATGTCATAGAAAATGAGGCCAAGATATTCACCTCTATTCCAATAAGTCGTACTCACAATCAACCCACCCCCTTTCTGCTTGCGACCCAGCATCAGAGGAATTCCATAGAGATTTGTCATAAGATGAGCCCGTACACCCGCTGTAAACATCCCCTCCCATCGATCCATTGACTGTTTCCAAAATGGCAGACCAAACCATTTTCCATGATCTTCGTATGGCAAATACCCGCCCCAAACGTTGTTTACAAGAATGTCTAGACGGCCTTGTTCATTCCTTACCTTTGCGAATAGATGTTCAACATCTGAATCGCGGGTATGATCGCAACGAACAGCGATTCCCTTCCCGCCTTTCTTGGTAACTTCATTCGCTGTGTCCTGAATAGTTGAGGGATATTTTTTCAGTAAAGGATGGCCACGAACACTTCTCCCCGTAACATACACAGTTGCTCCTGCCTCGCCAAGAACGCAGGCAATTGCCTTTCCACTGCTCCGACTGGCCCCGGTCACTACGGCGATTTTCTCTCTTAAAGGACGCGAGTTCTTCCAGTCCATCATTGCATTTCTTGTGACTTATTTTCTTCTAATTTAATCTTCATTTGATTGCTCGTTCAGGTTCACTTGAGCCAACCAGACGAATCGAACTTGCCTTCCCATCATTTTCGTCAAGCATCCAACCACCATTCAAGTAGCGCGAACTCTTTTCGGCTTGTTATCCTTCACCCTTCTAGTTTTTCCACTTCGTATTTTTAATTCGAAGCCCACTTGGTTGTTTATCCAGAAAGATTACCGTCAAATGTGAGCGCCTTTGGAGAGCCAGCAATTGGGAATTCGTCCTAATCCACGAAGTTAAAAAAATGCGTTTTGATGCAAGGCCCCCGTTTCGTTTCTAAGCTCAAGCAGCTCGATGAGCTTTTCCGGAAACATGAAAGTCTCGACGGGAATGTCCATTCTCGCGCTTGCAATTCCCGGTTGTGTTTTGGCCCAGTCCAAAAATTTCTGGACGTCCGCCATTGTGGAAGCGCTCAGCACGATCTGACCGAAATCCGGATCTGCGAATCCACCGGTGATGTAGTCTGAATCGAAGTGCGCAAGGATCGCGCGGTCCACGGAAGCTTTAGCGTCGTTGTTAGTGTAGGAATAGGATAGGTAGAGCGGGATCAGTCCGCTGATGCTTTCTATACTGAGAATTGGAAAGGGGAAGATGGTATTTTCTCTTCGCAACCTGTCCACTCGTTTCCTGACGGTCTTTGGCGAAAGTCCAAGCTCTTTTGCCCCGAGCACAGCAGACTTGCGTGCGTCTCTCGACAGCGCACGAATTATTGCCGCGTCCGTCTCTGTCAAGTTTTTAGTCAAGCTTCGAGGAAGCGGCATTCGAGACTGCGTGATTCCCTCTGCGTTTGTAATCCGGGAGATCAGTTCGATCGTCCTGGAACGCGATTCGTCGCCGTTGAATATCATAAAAATCCTTAATCCTTTTCCGTAAAAATTGACTAATCCGGTGATTTCGTGGACGAGCTTCAGCTTCCTCACCATGTCGGACTTCGCCGATTCAGGTTGAACGTCGATCATCACTTCTGCAACTCTGTAGCCGAAGAATGCCGGATTAACCAAGAGAGTCCACCCTGATAAGCAGCCCGACTCCTGCAACTTCTTGTACCGGTAGTTTACCGTCATGTCGTCAGCCCCAAGACGTGCAGAGATAGATCTGAGCGATGACTTTGTAGCTGGGTTGGATGGTGCTATGGCTCTTTCCGAAATCAGTGCTCTCAATATCTTCACATCGAGCTCGTCCATGGTATTCTCTCTCCTAGAACAAAACAAATGCAACCCATGTCGTATTTATCCCTCTCTTCCCTTTTGCCTAATTTTTTTAGGCTAGCATTCAAGTGCAGCTGCAAGAAAAATCTACAATGGGATAAGCATTGGAAGCTGAATCTTTCGAAGATCAAAACGAGCAATTGCACCCTATGGTTGAAGGCACTAACGATTTCGCTACCAGAGGACCGAGACTTGAACCAATCGAGAAACCCAAAGACCTCATGCTGCGATTTATCTACTGGATGGCGCCTCGCCAGTATGGGAAAGTTCCGACACTTATCAAGGTGATTCCAACGCGAGTGCCCAAGGCGATGAAGCTTTTTTCTGCGCTTGGCAGTTTCGAAGCAAAAGGAATTCGGCTTGACAAAGAGCTCCACTACATGATCGCGATGTTCGTGTCCGGAATCAACGGCTGTGGTTTCTGCCTTGATTTCGGTCGAATGATGGCCGTGAAAGCCAACATGAGCATGGAAAAATTCAACGCGCTCCCGGGGTATCGAACCAGCCAACTTTTTTCGGATAAGGAACGCGCCGCACTAGCTTACGTCGAGGAAGCGACGCGCAACAAGAAAGTGTCTGACGGCACCTTTGAAGAGCTCCGAAAGTACTTCAACGATACGGAGATAGCAGAGATCACAATTCTCAACGCGGTTCAAAATTTCGAGAACCTGGTCAACGTGCCACTTGGAATCGGATCCGACGGATTGTGTGCAATAGCTCAAGCACGCAAGAAGTGAAAGCCCGTGATATTAGCGACCTAGCCAAAAAGAGAAAGTACGACTGAACATTCACAACGACGGGGTCTAGCCGCCTATCGACTCGACCTCATCCAGTTCCTCTTCTTCCTTCTCTGCATTCTCATCCTTCCTCTCATCAGCGATCTCGAGCTCGTCATCCTCCGACTGTTCTTCCATTGCAAGTTGCTCGTCCGCCCCATCATCTTCGTCCTCTTGCGATGCTTCCTGAATGTCCGCATCATTCTTGTGATCGTTCTTGTCTTGCGCGTCGGCGTCTTTTCCTTGCTGGTTCATGGAAACTCACTCGATCATTGTACAGGAGCAGGAATTATTATTTCTGTCTTGAGAGCTATTTCGGCATAATCGTAGCCCTTCAAGTTAAGTCACCATTGAGCACGGGAATGAGATATTAGGATAGCGAATCAATGAGATTTTATGAGCATTCCTAGCGATAATTCAAAAGGTTCAACAGTTCGTCAACTTTTCATAATCGTTGACGTTCTTATCATTCTCTACATAGTGCTTGATGCCATTGCACAGGTTCTTCCACCGCACTACAGCCCAATATCGCAAGCAGAGAGTTTGCTCGCAGTAGGGCCATACGGCTACATAATGACCATCAACTTTCTAAACCGCGGTGTATTTTCCCTCCTGTTTCTCTACGCTTTTGTCCAAATTCTGACTATGCTTGGAGAGAATTGGCGGAACTACAAATTTGGATTGTATGCAATCGGAATCTGGGGCGTAGGAGCTCTCCTGCTGGCTGGATTTCCTGCTACCGGACGTACTCTAGGGATTCACACAATTATTGGTTTCATTGTATTTATTGCAGCGCCATTGGGCGAAGTGTCGATATCGCTGAAACTAAGGCGAGTGAAACCTCTCGCAGGTGTAAGAAAAATTGCAACCGTTATTGCAGTACTTGGAATTTTGTTCATGGTGTTTTACATAGGATTACTGCCGTTCCTTCATCATCTGAAGAGCGGGTACGGTGGATTGTTCGAGCGATTGCTCATT
>JASHSF010000126.1 GCA_030036955.1 Nitrososphaerales archaeon | reverse complement strand
CACGATTCTGGCCGATAGTGCATCGATAACGCCAATCGATTCCTCCCGTTCGAAAGCCTCGATCGTAGGAAAGAAGAACAAAATTTCAAAACGGGCCGAATTTAAGATGTCGAGAAAGTAACGCTGGATTTCTTCTGGATCGCGCCAGATCTCTATCCGCGGAGCAAGGTCTCCCTCTTCAATTTCCCTTATCCTCTCCTCGGAAGGTAATGCCCTTCCCCAAAGCGTCTGGAAAAGATACTGCTGGTGCTCTACCAGTGCCGATTGAGCGCTGTGAATTGCTTGGTCCGGTAGCTTCGATACGGTTAGAGCGGCAAATGAATAATATTCTTTGTCGGTTACGCAAAAATTACCCTTCACGCCATTTATGTGCCGTAGGTCGACAAATTTCGATAGCTCCTTGCACGCTATGAGGTTTCCCCGAGTTATTTCCGTAATGAAACGCACGTGAATGTTCCTTTTGCTGACGACCTGGACCGCCCTTCTAATCGGTTCAGACCTCACAAGCGTAGCGACTCCAATGGAATCATCGCAAATGTCCAACCTTTGGTTTGCGCGAGAGATTGTGCTTTCCCAAATCAAAGTCGTAGCTTCGGCGCCGTTGTAAATATCGGACAGAACGGCGTGGCTATTTTGAGGATCACCGAGGCTCGAAGAAGGGCTTTCCATGCTCTCATCTTAAGCTAGGCTGACTTGTCTTAGATGCGCGTAATCCAAATCCTCTTGATTTTTGGGCGAAGAGACTGTGCAATAATCAGGCCCAGTCTATATATCCACTATTGATGAATTAATCATTGTGTGCTAACCTTCTAGATCGAACACACTTGACTTTTTGAATCGCAACAAATTTTTTCTATAACAATGCGACGGACACCGGGTGACGAAGGCAAAGGCATATCTTTAGAGCATTTAAAGAAGAGTTTCGAATTCTAATTTGCCAGGAAGACTTGAGGGCGAAGTAGCTATTGTAACCGGTGGTAGCGGCGAAATTGGGGGTGCAACGGTCCGCCTTTTCGCTGCGGGGGGTGCGAAGGTAGCTCTTCACTACTCTGGACGGTCAGAGTCCTCGACCCAAAGAGCAGAGAATATAGTAAACGAGCTGAGAGTAAGCGGTTTGGATTGCTTTGCGATTCGAGCTAATGTTTCAAATTACGAGGAGGTCGAAAGCGCGGTGCGAGAGGTCGGGGAAAGATGGGGAAAACTGAGCATTCTCGTTTGCACTGCGGGTCTGCAAGGAACTGTGGACACTTGGAACGAAGATCCTTTAGAACTGGACGACGCTGAACTGCTTAGTGCTGTAAACGTAGATTTTCTTGGGTCTTTTCATTTTCTTAGGGCGTGCAAGGACTTGATGAAAAAAAATGGATACGGAAAAATCGTCTTCGTGAGTTCTACTCCAACCATCTACGGAGAGGCAGCGGGCTACAGATTTTCGCTCGCAAAGTCCATGAACAGGTTCTCTGTAAAGTCCTTGGCAGAGGAGTTGATCAGAAATTACGGGATCTACCTGAACGCGATTGCCCCGGGTACAATCGATACGCAGTCCAACCGCAAGAATTATTCCGAGCAGCAATGGAAAGAAATGCAATCCTACATTCCTCTTGGAAAAGCCGGGCGGCCGGAGGACATTGCCCGAACTGCACTGTTTCTATGCTCTCACGACTCTGACTACGTCGTAGGTCAAACTATTGTAGCCGACGGAGGCGAGATAAGGCTCTAGAGCAATACCTAAATCGGAACTGATCGAGTTGATGTCACCAAAGCGAAGAAGATCATCAAAAGACGTGATCAAGCAGCGAAATTTTGAACTCGCACTTCCACAAATTGACTGGATTGATCCTATCGGTTGGCGTTCAAGGTATTGGAAACGGTAAATAGCAAAGCAAAGGGATATTGAGTTCCGGCTAGATGACACAAACTAAACCCAGCGTCACGCCATGGGTCTTGAAATACTTAGACTACATTGTCGTCGCCATCGTTTTCATCGTTCTGACCGTGATTTTCACCTGGCCTCTCGCCGTCGTATTTGGAAGCGCTGCCAACGGGAACATTCAGGATATTTTCCACGAAATATGGTTCATGAGGCTCGGGAGCATGTCCCCCTACGGGCCTTTCTTCCTGTTTTTCACGAACACAATCCTCTACCCTACGGGTGTTCCATTATACTTCCAAGTTGCATCCCCTTTCAACACGCTGCTTTTTACCCTCTTTTCGCCCATCGTGGGAGAAATTGCAGCTTATAATTTTCTCTACATGCTTACCTTCTTTCTTTCTGCCTTCTTCATGTATGTTTTCGCTTTCTACTTAACGAAGAATAAGTACGCGGCGTTTGTCGCGGGAGTAATCTTCGGTTTTGCCCCAATTCATCTCGCCCAAGGTTTAGGGCATCTCAACATAATGTCCGCAGAGTTCATTCCGCTTTTTGGTTACTTTTTGATGAGGTTGGTAAGGGAAGCCTCCGGCAGAACTGCCATCGCGATCTACCTCGCGGTTGCTGTAGTCTTGAATGCGATGTGCGATTTACACATGCTTCTCATGGTGCTGACTATCACTGTAGCTTTTCTGATCTATTACTTCCTTTTCGAAACTAAAGTTATTTTCAACCTTGCGTTCTTGAGCAGATTTGTACTCGCGTACGTTATCGCGGGGTTCTTCACTTTCATAATTTATTTTCAAACTGTCTACGGGCTCTTGTTTGCGCACGAAGCAGACATTGCCACGACCGCGCCATTCAACAACCACTATTCGGCTGACGTCCTTGCGTTTTTACTGCCTCCACCCTCGAATCCTATCTTAGGGCATTACACTGCACCTGTCTATGCTAACTTTCTCGGAAATCCCCTCAGTATCGTCTACATCGGCTGGACCGCGATCGCTATGGCGGTCGTTGGGATCTTCGCGTTTAGAAAGGACAGGCAGGTTCTTTTCTGGCTTTTTGTCGTGATTGTGGGATGTCTCATAGCCTTAGGGCCGTACGTGGTCATAGACGGGAACGTAACACCGATACCCGGTATATGGCAGTGGTTCTACTTCCTCGTTCCCCTGTTCAAATCCTTCCGGACTCCCTACCGATTTGCGTATACAATAATGCTCGGTATCGCCGTGCTAGCGGCTTATGGCGTCACCTCGCTCGCAAACCAGATACAGAAAAGAGAAAAAATGAATCTCACTGCGAATATTCTGAAAACCGGTCTCGTCATGATACTCGTTGCCCTCATAATCATAGAGTGCCTTACGATTCCCTTCCCGACGACGAGTCTCGCGATACCTCCGGGCTACTACAAAATACTTGCTCAAGATCATTCTAACTACGCGGTACTGGAAGTCCCATCGAACGCCACTCTCTCGGAGTACCTGTACTACCAGTCTGCATACAACAAGCCTCTTGTGAATGGTCACGTAAGCCGGACTCCCCAGTTCTCGCTCTCCTTCCTTCAGACTACACCATTCATCAATCAGCTGGGCGCGCGTTTTCCAGGGCACGCTCCGCCCGACATTTTGAACCAGTCGGCGGTTACAGCCCAGATTATTGCGCCCTACATTTTGAGCCAGTACAACATAAAATACATCATCGTGCACAAAAACTTGCTCACTTCCACTCAGTACACGTCAATATACGCTCTGGTTTCAGGCATCACGGGTCCCCCGGTCTACCAAGACAACCTGATGACAATTTTCGAGTACAATATTACGAAAACCTCTGGAGGAATAATGCAGTTTGTTACCACGGACCCCCATGTCAGTACGTACAGCTTGCTATACGGTGGCTGGTATCAGTACGGCAGGTTTGGGGCTGGTACGCGTTCGATGGAATCGACGGCAGGGCTTGACACTTGGTCCAAAGGAGGCCAGAGTACTTCCCTCAGTTTTACGGTAAGGGGGGTTACTGCGAACTACACAATAGAAGTGCTTGTGAATGGCTCGCCCGTAGGGCCTCTGCACTCGTCCATAGACTCTTTCCCGACATCTACAAAGTTCTTTCATCTTTACACGACGAATAATTTTACGCTCAATGCGGGAGAAAACAACATCGAGTTTTTCTCACCGAGCGGCTGCTTAGGATATCCTGTAACTATTCCTTCTACTAATATTGCAGTCGCAGGAACCCCTTGCATCTCAGTACAGTTTTCGTCTATCAGCCTTGGATGAGGCTATGTGCTTTCTCTCTCCGGCTGTATCCTGATTATTACGCGCGGATCATTGGGATCGTGATACGGGTACTTTGAGGTGCCGTGATATTTGTTGTTGAGCTTGTCGATGTGCTCTTTAGCCCCTTTTCTTGTCAGCTCAACCGCCTTTCCGCGTATGATCACTTTGGAGTACGGATTAGATTGTTCGAATATCGACAGCGCGACCCTGGGATCGCGCTTCAAATTCTTGTACCTCTGACGCGACTCTGTTGCGTTCAGGACAAT
>JASHSF010000125.1 GCA_030036955.1 Nitrososphaerales archaeon | reverse complement strand
CTAGCTACTTTGAACTTCAAGGGGCGCGTTAGTTTGGTTTATTTTCATTGCTCGCTTGTAACCATCGTAAGCTAGGGCGATGGGAATGAGCAAAATCAACAGGGAGAGATAGTTGGCCGTCGTTACCATCGGCCCAGTCGCCGAGCTCGTCGGCGCTCCGAAAAAAAGAACTTCGAGTATTGTGGGAATGAACAAACCGAGGAAAACAGCGAGAAAGCACAGTATTCCAAAATTCACCTGCCCCTGGTCGACTCCGATCCCGTTGTAGATGTACCCAAAGCCAGGGAAGAAAAAATTCAGCACCGCCGACACGAAGGGAGATTTCTTCGGTCGAACAATATGCGGGGGAACGAACTGGTCTTGCATTATCGGAGCGGACGAGTACGACTGCGGTTGTGGCGCAGCGGGAAAAGGTGGAGGAGAAGATGCGTTCTGCGGAGGTTGAGGGGGAGTCACGGTTTGTGAACTGAGAGTGGGAGCAACTGTTGCCTCTGGAGCTGCAGTTTGGGTTGATGTGTTCTGGACCGCACCGCACGTCGGACAGCTCAGTGCATCATCGTTTAGAGCTCGGTGACAGTTTGTGCAAAAATGCATGGCTTCAACCAATTCAATTTTGGGCAGAATTCGCTTTTGTAATTTTCTACCACAAACAAGGCAAATTTGAAAGCCGACTCTCTAGCCCCAGAACCAACCTTTGTCTTCGCATGATAATTCTGCGCCGCACGTATTGCAGCGGACATGGCAGCTTTGAAGGTATGTCATTTCGTCGAAACATATTGGACACACCACAACATTCTGCGCTGACATGGGGGAAAACGGATTGAATTTGCTACTTCATAAATTAGCTGCTAGGTCGTCTCAAGTATTTCAGAGAAGCTTCGGCGAGTCAGAATTCATCACTTTTCATCTGATTTTTGGTCGCAAACAAATTCCGCGAGGTTTGCATTTTCAAAGACGCTTGATGGAATAAAGTGGAATTTTATTTCCCTTCTTCCGAGCTCGGCTGCTGTGATTTCACTCGCGGCAAACCAGCACTTGTCCGGTTCAAAGTAGCAGAGAGCCCCGTGACTTTCTTCCAGACATACGTGGACTAGATTCTCTTCTGAATAAAACATTGTCTTGCCACATATGACGCAATCCATGCTCTTGCTGTTGAAGACGGGAAACTCCTGTTCAACATCCGGATTACCGCCCATAAGATCCAAAATTTACTTCGTGATACAAAAGCGTGATCCCCTAATTTTGCTTGACAGAACATCTGTCTGACAAAAGCAAAAATACGATCTTGATCAGATGAATAAATATCTCTTGAAAAATTTCGGCGTCGTAGCGGCAAATGAGTACAGAGGACCCAAAGCCGGATTCGGGGAAGCCCAAGTCTTGAAGGCGATACTCGAGATCGGCGATCTTGGAAGAGTGGGCCGCGGACGTCTAGCAAACCTCTTGGATCTTGGCAGTGGGGAAGCGAGAACCTTGATCCGCCGCCTAAAGCTAGCCGATCTCGTTAGGATCGAAACTAACGGCTGCTCGCTAACAAGACGCGGAATGAAAAGATTCAGCGAAATCTCCGAGGCGATGCCATGGTCTTCGGAAGTTCCTGGTTCGTCACTCGGAATCGGGGAGAAGTGCTTTGCCGTTGTAACGCGAAAGAAGACCCGAAAGGTCAAAAGGGGAATCGAGCAGCGCGACGCAGCAATAAAGGCTGGCGCTCTCGGCGCTTTGACTGTCGTGTTCAAGTCCGGAAAATTTTTTGTGCCAATTGAGAAAGTAGATTGTGAAAGCGGAGGGCCCTCGGAGCCATGGGTCTCGATTCGAAACGCTCCGCTAAGGAATGGCGATACAGTGATAGTCAGCGGAGGAAATAATTCCCTCGAAGCTGAGTACGGCGCCCTGTCTGCGGCGCTTACCCTGATGTAATTCTCTTCGGAGTCAAATAGAAATGAACGAGAAGGACTGGCTTGTCGCTGGCGCAATTATTGTTGCCGGACTCGCAGCGCTGTCATCTGTTACGCTCTACTATTATCCCCCGAGCAGAGTCACCACCACCAGTACAACAGTTCAAAGCGAAGTCTTTTACTTTTCAGTCGCAAACGGCTATCCAAATTCGACAAGCCCCTTCATTTCCTACAACGGGACCACAACTGGTATCATCGAAAACGTGACTCTGTCAGTTTCCTGCATTTCTTGTTACTATCTGGGCTGGTACAACTCATCTTCAGTGCTTCAAGCACAGAGTGGCACGGTCACCCACAACACTTCCCAGGCAATAAATGGAACGGGGACAACAAGCTTTCTTATCGAGAGGGGTCAGGCAATCCACTGGTCAGTATCGTGGAACATTACCATGGTGACACAGGCAAGCGTGTTGGGCACCTTCTATTTCGCATTCTCTTGCCCCAATTCATCTATTCCAATCACGTCTCTCGGACCAGTAAAAGCGGTTGGTTCGGGACTACCATTTGAAGCGTACAGCACGGGCTCATTCTCAGACATTAGCCCGCAGGGCTAACCGGACTTTTCGCCCCGCTTTAGCATAACATAGCGATCTATCACATTCTCAAGCGCTTTCAAGGGAAGAGCGCCATTGTTGAGTAAAGCATCATGAAACTCACTGATATCGAAATGATCGCCGAGCATCGACTCTGCTCGATTTCGAAGACCAATGATGGCAAGCTGACCAGTTTTGTAAGCGAGAGCCTGGCCGGGCCAGCAGATGTACCTGTCAACTTCATTTACAATGTTATTCTTCGCGAGCGCGCTATTTTCCCACATGAATTCGATTGCTCGGTCCCTGCTCCAGCCCATCGCGTGCATTCCGGTGTCGACCACGAGGCGGCAAGCACGCCATGAATCGTAAGATAACATTCCAATGCGGTCGATATCAGACGTATAAAGTCCCATTTCATTGGCAAGTCGCTCCGTGTACAAACCCCAGCCCTCCACGAAGGCAGTGACACCACTCTGCTTTCGAAACTCTGGGATATCCTTCAGCTCTTGGGAAATTGCAATCTGCAAGTGATGACCTGGGATTGATTCATGGTAAGCGAGCGCCTCGGCTTCGTATCTGGGTCGGGTCTCGGGAGCGTAGGTGTTGATGTAATATCTTCCGGGCCTCGAACCGTCGGCGGCCGCAGGCATGTAATAGGCGATCGTCGAGTGCTTTTCCTCGTGTTCTTCCATCCTGACGACCTCGCAGTCGGTTAAGGGCAGTCGACCGAACCATTTCGGAATTGCGGCTTTAGCTTTCGCAAGGGCTTTCTCAGCTTTTTGTGCGATATCGTCGCGCGTAGAAAAGAACAGAGTCGGATCGGTCCTCAGATGATTAAGGATCTCTTTTCTGTTCCTGGTTCCGAAAACTTTCTCTCCCACGTCTCCCATCTCGCGATTTATTTTCGCAACTTCCACCAGTCCTGTACGGTGGATTTCCTCTGGCAGGAGGCCGAGGGACGTGTGCATCTTGATCAGACGTCTGTATGCGTCTGCTCCGCCAGGAACGTGCATGATCCCGGGATTCTGCGCTGTTCGGGCATGTGGCAGAATCTTGAAATTCAAAAATTCATAGTACTGGGCAAACGCAGGTCGAATGAGATCTCGCATCGAACCAGTTAGGTCAACGCTAAACTTCTCGCGTTCATCTTCGCTCCAGTTCTCATGCTTCACCTTGAGGGGGTGCAAAAGAGCCCACTCTTCTTCCGGTTTTGACAGCAGATCGCGAACCTCCTCTATCACTTTCTCGATGCATGCGGAGATCGATATTTTTCCCTCCGAAAGGCCGCGACTCAGGTTTTCCATGTGATCCCGAAGATAGGGCGCCATTGCTCGCCACCTTCTCACCATCATAGCTGCTTCATTTGGATTCCTCACGGGCTGCAACGATTCTATGTTCAGAAAATCGACCTGGGGTCCGCGGAGCGGATCAACGACCCAGTCTTCGAGCCAGCACTCAAGATGGTCAATTTGGGATTGTAGTTCAACCAGCAAAGCGGTCTTGGTTTGCTTTTCAGATTCTGTAAGATTACTTTCTGCAATTCGCTTGGCCCTTTGGATTAGGGATTGATATTCCTGGATCGTTTTCTTGCGATGTTCGAGAGTGATGTCGGCTAGCCGGTCATCGTACCTCCGATCTCCGAGAGACGTAGCGTAAACCGGTTCGTTACGCTTCAGAGTTTCCCAGTAATCGTTGGAGACTGCAGTGAGAGACTCTCGTTTATCCTGGGGATCTTCCAAATGTAGCTCGCGGTTTCTTTGATCCATCTCTTATTTGAGCTTAAAATTTCTCATAAGAGAGCTTGAGGTAAAGTGAATGAATCTTTTGGCGGCAAGGGATGGAAAATCTGAAGCGGATGGCGCCCTAAAAATACGTTCTACCGTTTTCGCACGTACATTACGGCACTAACGATTCCCGCAGCAACAACAATGGCGGCAATCCCCACGGCCAAGAACGTATAGGACATGTTGGAGGGAGTCGCTTCGTTTGTGGTACTCGGGGGGATTGAATAAGAAGACGTAATTGAACTCTGCGAAGTCAGGATCGTGGTCGCAGAAGATGAGCTCCTGACTGACGTTGTAGTCGTCGAATTGATCCCCGACACGCTGCCGGAAGTGACAGTTGTCCCGGTGTTCGAACTGCTTTCGTTAATTTCAAAGCTGGATCCAGAGTAAAACAAAGATCCGAGCAGAGTTCCTGGCATCTGCAAACCCACGAGAGCGTACCCGGACATGTTCGCTGTTTCGCCGAAGGTGGAATCGTTCTTTTGTGGACCAGTCACGTCGGAATACTTGACTCCGGTGTAATACCACCCGGTTTGTATTGGGCTGAGCGAGGTAAGAGTGTGTCCGTCCGAGCTCAGAATCAACGCACCCGAGTCTAGCACAGGTTGGAACGTGCAGCTCGTCATAGCGTTTGTGTCTATGCTTTGATTTGTTGTCTCGTCCACGAAGTTAGTGTTCCAATTCTGGGGCTTCTCTGTACAATTTCTCCAAGTGCCCTGCGCGTCGACCACGTCGCCCGGTTCTATCGCGAGGTCAGAAATATTTCCTCCAACCTCGCCGAAATATCCGGTCATCGGGTAGATGTTTACGAAGGCGCCGTAGGACGGCAGTCCGCTAATGCAATCTTGGTAAGTGCCAATTTCCATGCTGTCGCCCTCGCCGTTTATTCCGTCAATTATTACGGAAATATTCGAAACTGAATTCGGAGTAGCTGTGCAGTTTGCCATAGGAACTGTCCACGAGCCCTCTAT
>JASHSF010000015.1 GCA_030036955.1 Nitrososphaerales archaeon | reverse complement strand
CTCCTGTGCCTTAAAGAACTCCGGTAGCTCTTTTGTTGTCTCTGCCGGGGAGTACGAATTAATTAGTGAAAAAGCTCAACCTATAAAATCATCCAGATACCAGCTACTTAAGCCCTGATGAAATGTTTTCCAAAATACCCGCGTCAGTCGCCCAAACTTAACTCAGTGCGCATTGGCACGACAGCGATTCTTCCTATTTCTCTGTTTGTTCTTTGTTTGATTAATTCTGTTCAGATTGATTGGCTTCTTTGCAGGATTTTGGACTTTGGGGTACTGTTCATAAGGTCAGAAGATGCTAGGCAATTTCTGCTGTGAAGAAGTTACTAATTATTGGGCTCGATTGCGGGAACCCATACCTCATCGAAAAGTGGCGGGATGAGCTACCCAATCTGAAGAAACTGATTGATAATGGGTTCTCTTCAATTCTGGAATCCACAATTCCATCCACGACAGTTCCAGCCTGGTGTTGTTTGTTTTCAGGGAAGAACCCAGGGAAACTGGGCCTTTATGACTTCATTGTCATTCCCTATTATGCCAAAAACTCTTTCCAACCTGCGAATTATTTGTATGCTGGGACGCAGTATCTCTGGGACATTCTAACAGCTTCTGGTCGAACAAGTCAGATAATTAACGTTCCGAATACATATCAACCGACCAAGCTCAGAGGACTGATGATCTCCGGCGGATTGCTCGCACCCATGTACAGGAACATAACCTACCCGACTGAACTAAATGAGGAAATTCAAAGAATCGCCTCCGGTTACGAAAGTCTGCCATTTACTGATCTGTACATCAAGGGAAAGGAAGAAGAGAACATGGAAAAATTATTCCAAAACATCGAAAAGCAGACCAGGGTTGTAAAACACCTGATGTCCCATCACGAGTGGGACTTCCTAGCGTATGTATTTTACCAGCCTGATGCAGCTGCGCACTATTACTGGCATCATTACGATAAGAATAGTTCCTGGGATGATTTTCGGGCAGATCCGAAATGGGAAAATGCGATGAAAGAAATTTACAAGAAGGTGGATGATGGGCTGGGACAGATCCTTGAATCCGCACCCTCCGACTCAAATGTCATTATTGTGTCAGATCACGGCAGCGGGCCACTCAAGGGGCTGTTCAACGTCAATGAATGGCTCTCCCAACAGAAACTGTTGAGCTATCTTGAGAGCTCAGACAAGGAAAACGGCGATCTCTGGTTGGAGAAACTGAAGAAGCACATGGTCGGTAGTTTTCCTGGATTATCCAAATCGCTCGTGCGTGTGTTGCCGAAAGCAATTCTTCAAAGGTTTCTTTACAGTGGGCAGACAAAGTCGAGCTACGCCAAGCTCATTTCAAGGATAAAATGGAACGAAACAACCGCTTACGGACTCGGAAGCATGGGAAGCATTTATGTTAATTTACGGGGTAGGGAGCCGTTCGGAACAGTAAACAAGGAAGAATATGAAACAGTAAGGGAAAAGATCATCGACGGCTTGAACAGCTTAAGAAATCCGCTGAGCGGCGAACCCGTCAGAATCAGCATTTGGAAACGAGAAGAAATTTACTCCGGCCCAATGCTTGAACAGGCGCCCGACATCCTATTCATGATGGAGGATTATCAATTCTATCAGCGAGTCGATGTCGACGGCGGTTCGATATGGAGATCGCCAGATATGAGCGGCGGGCACAGTCGTGATGGACTTTTCATAGCTTATGGCCCTGACATTAGAAAGGGGGGAGATCTGAATATGCGTTTCGGCATTTGCGACGTCATGCCAACCGCCCTGCATATGAGCGGCGTGGACATCCCAAGTGATGTCGACGGAAGGGTGTTGATGGAAATTTTTAGGAATGACTCGCCTTATTTTCAGAACAAGCCAAAGCTTGCTGATCAAAAAGCTGCAAATGTTTCAGTTGAACCAGTTTACACTTCTGAAGAAGAGGAAGAGATTAATCAGCGGCTTAAAGATCTGGGATATGTATAGAATATGGCGAGCGAAATTCAATACGACGCAATAGCCGGTGACCTAATTCTCGCTTTGGATCACTACGCCGCGAAGCTCGAAGAAATCTCGAACTCTCTTGAAAGCGTTGATTGGCACGGCAAAATGAATCCAATTTTGAAAGAGGATATCAAACGTCTAAGACAATCTATTCCGGAGGTTTTGGAAGCAATCACCGCGAGCAAGAAGGAAAAAAATCTAGCTGAGTTTCTCTCCAAGCCGGATCACGCCGTTCCAATTTGTGACGCCTTAGATCTGTACGCTAAAGACTTGGAGCTTGTCCGAGAGGGGTTCTATGAAAAAATAGGCATCAAACCGAAATTGCCCGAGCTCGAAAGCGAGATCCGCGAGATTAAGCGGATTCGGGAATTTGTTTGCGGTTCAAAAGACGCGACCTGAAACCATACGCGCCAATCTTTGTTGTGATATCTCTTGCGGTACGATTCTTACAGCGAATCAAACAGCATCTCACCTGGCCACGAGGACAATCAGGATTCACTCTTGGCGGATCTTGAAAGCAGAGTTTTCGCGGTAGCGGACGGCGTTGGCGGTTACCGCGGAGGGAAGGAAGCGAGCCAGCTCGCTGTCGAAATTTTGCGCGACGGCGCTTCGAGCATTCGCGACGAAGCTACTATGAAGGTGGCTCTCGAGGAAATTCACGACGCTGTTAAGCGGCGAGCGCGAACTCTCCGCTACGTCAACATGGGCACGACGATCGCGATCGTAAAATTGATCGCGGATTCAACGGTTGGAACAAAAGTGATCACCGGAAATGTTGGCGACAGTCCCATACTGCTCTTTCCTGCAAGCGACGATCAATCCTTCAGGTACATTTTCACCGATGACTCTCACAGGGACGCAAATCCCGGCTCGATGTGGGGGATAACACAGTACCTCGGTCTTGATCAGATGGAAATCGACTTTCACGCTCGAACGTTTGATTGTTCGGCGGAAGATCTCGTGCTAATTTGCTCCGACGGCGTTACGGACAACTTGCTGAACCCCGGGATGCGCGGAGGAATGCGCTTGCCGGAGATCGCAAGGCGCTTCCGCAGCGCTAGGAGAATTGTCGAGGAAGCTCTTCGGGCAAGAGTAAAGCCGGACGACATGACTGCAGTTTTGATAACGATTTAAGGCATCAGGCCCGCGACAACACGCATATGCGATTAAGAGTACGAAGTCAGCGAGAAACTCCGCGTGAGGAGCTCTTCCTTCGTCACGCCGAAAGGGGATAGCACGGTCGCGCACGAATCGGCCAAAAGCTCGACGTACCTTTCTGAATCGTATTCCTGAACTGCGCTCGAAAGTTCTTCTTCCGGAATGGATCTTTCCTTTCCGTGGCTCTTGTAGCTTGTAATTACATAGGAAACGGATTGCCCGGCTTTGAGCTCGAGTCCCTGCTTGGAAAGGTGAGCTGCCGCGTTGACCGAGAGCTGTCTCTGTGATGAATATTCATTTGGATTCCTCGAAAGGCGGCGCGTGATGATTAATTCGGTAGCGCGCGCTCTGTGATCCTCGAGATCTTTTGCAAACTCTTCAAAAATTGGAACGCACTTCCACCTCGCGCACTGCCTCAGCTCTTCTTCGTTGTCGCACTTTGCAAGCTCGCTTAGAATTTTCTCTTGGCACCTTTTGAAATAGAGCGGAGCATCGTGGCGGCGGAGCTCAATCCCTCTGATCTTGAGCGCGTTCGTGCCTTCAAAAACTCCAAAGTACCTGGTTGCGACCTGCTTCTTCGAGTAGGTCTTGCTCGGAAGAAAAACGATCCACTTGTAAATTCCCTCTATTGCGAGCTTGAAGCCCGTGTTCTTTTCGATGTCTTTGCGCAGCTCTTCGTAATCCAGCATTTCCGCGTTTCGCTTTGAAAGCCAGAGCGAGTCAACGATACCGTGGATGACTCTGAAACCGCTGTACTCGGCAGTGTGCATGGCTTCGACGAGAGTCTTTCGCGCGATGGAGCACACGGCAATGTGCGAATCGATCTTGCCAAATTTTGCGTTTCGATAGGATAGGTAACCGAAGCAGCAAACTAAAATCCACTTGAGCGAACCCGCCCTTTCGTTGTAAATTTTCTTGAGCCTTTCATCTGGTGCGTTATCGCGCAGCCGCTTGTACTCGAACCTCTTGTCGAGCGGCAGCACGAGGCTCCTTGCAATTATTCCCTCCCTTCTATCGCAGATGTGCATTCCGAGCTCCTCGATTTGAAACTTCGAATCGGAGCAGCAAGAGCAGTTGATGGTTTCGGCGCTGATGTTGTACTTTCTGATTATCGAAGGATAGAGGGACGCGAAATCGACCTCGCCAATGTGCTCGTGCACGCCCGGGAGCGGCTTTATCACGAGTCCCCCTCTGTCAGCGACGAATAGCTCGTACGCGTTTTTTGTATCCTCTACTGTTTCTGGTTTCCAGGGGATGAGAATATCTTCTTTCGCGGCATAGTATGATTGTAAGCTTGCGAGGCACTTGCCGATGCTCGCGCGCATCGAAGTGTGGAGGGGAATTCTGCAGAGCCTTGAAACCTCGAAGAGTCCCTCGAGCGCGCACTGGTCGTAGACGAACGTGTTTTGCTCGTCGAGGTGCAACCTTCCAAATAATCTATGGGTCGCGGGCCTGTACAAAATGCGCCCGTAGGAAAAGTAGGTCCTGCCACCGGTCTTTAGCTCGCTCCTCTCGCGGACAGCATCGCGGTTGAATTTTGATACGTTTTCTACGAAAAATTTTGCTGCCTTCGAATAGAGGAAGGGAAGGACGAACGCGTCTCCGTTTCTGGTAATTATCAGATCGGGATCGAATTTTTGAATCTCCCCCATGGCTTCGGATAAGATGCTTGCTTCGCTTTTCCCTTCGATCTCTGCAATTCTTTCTTTCTCTGGCTCGGAAAGCTCGATGGAGCACAGCTTTGATTCGAGGCGCGGGACGCTATCAGAAATTCCGACGTCGAGGCGGAGCATTTTCAAGTTAGGCGTTTCGTAATTGTACGCTGCAATGTTGTCGAGCACGCTCCAGCGCACAACTTCATTCCCGTTTACGTCAGCTTCCACGAAGGCCAGGGGAAAGAGGTCTTTTTCGTAAAAGTACTGCTGCTCTGGCAGGAGATCTACATTGTACAGCTGAAAATAATCCGGATTTTGGAACGACCTCTCGAGCGACTCCGCAAGCTTCCGTATCTTTCCGGCGTCTTCAAGTTCAATTTCAAGTACCTTGCTTTTCTTCGGGTGAAAGAAATTTGCTCTCTTGCTGGCGTAGCGGAGCGAGTGAATTAGTTCGGGATTCTGAGTTCGCGCGAGAACGTAATCTTTGTCTGAGCACGAGGAGCCGGACGCGTAGATTTTGGCGCGCCACTCGCTGTCCTTTAGCTTTACAGCTTGGCCCTCGGGGGTTTTTAGCCAAAAGGTCATTCCCGGACCGTCCCTCGAAGGGTAGCAGTCGAGCAACCAGCCCTGGACGAGAGGCAATTTACTTTACTGTAAAGTTGCAGTAATTTTTCAACGTTGTGGCAGAAGTTTTGCAATCAACAGGTACGGGTATGAAAACCCAGAAGACAGCTCCCGCATTGTCCTGCTAGTTGAAGGAATGTTGGGTGAATCAAGAACGAGTCGACTCTTCACTCGCTCCGCCCTTTGCGCTCTGGAGTGCTAGCTCCCGAAATGGCCTGTTTGCAATCGCATAGATTATGAAAAACCAAACTACGAATATTGGTACGAGCAAGAGATCATTAAGAGATCCGAGGGAGAAAATGTCCCACACGAGCTCTCCAAACCAGAAGGTGGCGAATGTCAGCAAAATTGCCCCGACGGCAACTTTCATGATTGCCTGCTTGATCTTCCTCACCTGTGTTCGCAGAATGTACGTTGCAACGACGACGGCAGCAATTCCTGCACCCAATCCGACGACCGTAGCATTGAAATCTTGGGGCAACAGTCCGACCAAAACTATTGCCATCTCAAAGGCTTCGATCGCTCCAACCGAGAAAGCGGTCGCAAAGACGCCTTTCTCAAACTTGTCCTCCTTTTGGCTACCTTTCCTATGAAAGTACACGGATCTTCTCGCGCTCTTCGCGAGTCGTTGACCAAAGTACGCAAGGAGCACTCCGCCCATCAGAAGCACATAGACTCTCGGCAGGAGACCTATTGCAGATCCCACGAGGACAGTCGGCGCAAGCACGGCAAGGCAGCCAAGCGCAGCAAAACCGAATGGCTTGTAGCTTTTTGAATCGGCGTAGAGCGCCAGCCCCACCGCGGCGACTTCGGACAGTTCAAGCGCCGTTATCCCAAATGCCGCGAAAAAAATAGCCGGGTTAATGGCCATGCAGTTTCAAAAGCTGGGAGCGGCTAAAAATAGATCTATTTTTGGAACCAGCACTACAGCGCGCTTCTTGAACTTCTCAAGCGAGCAAGGTAGAAGATCTGGTATGTGGACAGCCCGATCCAAATTACGATTAGACTTACTGTTAGAAGAAGTAGATCGAAAATTCTACCGTATATCAACATGATAAGGATCAGAAATACAATTAGGACGCCGATGATCATCCTCGCCATCCGGACGGGGAGCATACTTCGCCTCCTTCCGCCCATTCCCTGCCCGAGCCGCTCGACTGTGGCAAGCCTCTCTTCATTCAGATAGTAGCGACCGCCAATGTCGACGAAAATTCCTGTTTGACCGAGACGCCTTTTCATCGCTTCTTCAAAGCGAGGAGGTAGCCCAAGCTCTTGAGCCGTCATTGCGCTTTGGGGAGATGTAGCTCCCTTTTCGCGAAATTTCTGAGCTATGCTCTCGATCCGATTCCTGTGAGAGTACATCTATATTGCTAGCAATCCCCAGAAAATAGATCCGATGAAGTTACGATCTTCGAAGAAGGAAGAGGAGAATACGACGGATATTTTCCATCAACCGAAGCGGTAATAGAAATCAACAATCAGTCCCAGATCTGGTCATTACCGTTGTCGTAAATCAGAGACGAGCTGTTCGCCAGGGAAACTTGCCAGCCACTTGGGAGGGGTTCTCCATACAGTAATAGGTTGTACCCATTTTGGTACATTGTTCTAGATATCACGAGAGGAGAGCTGGAAGCTGCGCCTAGCCCCGCTGTCAACTCATCATAGCCTAGCTGGGGGCTAACGTTCAACCCAAAGTATTCGCCGAAAAGATAGTAGATTTTGGTGTCACCCGCAATTGTCGTATTGCTTGCGATGTTTTTGTCTGTCCAGATGGCGCTCGATACATCGGAGGGCTTGTAAGCCCACTCACCCCCGAGCAAATTTTGGTTTTGAACGACGGCGGAGTAGCTCTGAAACGAAGAGAGAAGTACGATGGCGACGATAAGAATGAGCGCGCCAGCTCTTGCAAGGTTCCATTTGATTTTGGATTTTAGAGCAATCTTAGAAGCAAAAAGGGGGATGAAAGCTACAGCGGCAATGATCGAAAAAGGCGCATAGAGGAAAGTAAATAGTCTATACAGGAAGACTCCTTCATCAGGAAGCGCGAAGGCTACAAATCCAAAGAGTGCAATTGGAACAGACGCCCAAATGGCTAAGAAAGAAAAGCTTGGGCGCAGAAGCTTTTGTTCGGCAACCGAGTAGCCGACCAGGAGTATAATACCCAGAATCAAATATGGAAGCGCATCAAATGCGATAGATTGCGGCAATACAGGAACAAGTGGGAAGATGTGCGTAAATTCGCTCAGAATGAACAGCGAGATAGCAACCAGATACAGCGCTGCCAGCATCATGAAATTGATCTTTCGAAACTTTCTTTCAAGAATGAAGTAAATTGCACCGGCACCCGAAAGGACCAGGAAGGCGGTTGCATAGATTATTTCGTTCATTGTAACTTGAAACGGCAGCGCTATTGCTGCGTAGTCAAGCAGATAGAAACCTACAATTCCCCAACTGATTGCCGGAAGAGTGATGATATTGAAGGGACTGCCCTCGAAGGAAGAAGTGAAGCCAAATCTCCCGCCGCCAAAACCGATCACTGCTCTACTTAGAGATAGGGCGAGAACAATTAAAGCAAAAATCAGAGCTGTCCCATGGTGAGATATCGTTAGGCCAACAACAATTACGGCAAAGATTGCTGCTCCTTTTGGGTCCGTTTTGCTGCCTTTGCTGAACAAAAGCAGGAAAGCGAGAAGTATGCCTGCCATGAAAAGGGGCTCTGCATAAGTCTCCTTTGTCACTGAGGCAGTAAAGATCGAATCGAAGCTTGCAGTTGTGAAAAAAAGAGAGGCTATGCAGGCAATCGTCGAGTTTTTTGTGAGCTTTTCAACTATCACGAATAGAAATAAAGCGGTAAGCGACGCAGCCAGAGGAATCACGACCGGCATGACAATGATTGGAGGCAAATTCAAAATGAGCGATGAAACGGAACCGAACAAAGCTGCGCCTGGCCAGTAGATGTCATAGAATCCGAACAGCGAACCCCCTGTGAGAGCCACCGGAGTATGGGCTAGAAGCACATTTGAGATTCGAATCAAATCCCATCCGTCCGTGCCAAAGGGAGCACCGTCGAGTAAAGATGGG
>JASHSF010000124.1 GCA_030036955.1 Nitrososphaerales archaeon | reverse complement strand
TGTACGTGTACCACGACGACAGCAGGGTCGGAGGTGAAGTATACGACAAAGTAGCTTTCCACTCGAAGATTTCCAGTTCTCCGGGCTTCAAGGTCGGGGGCATGAATCCGGGGGGATTATACAACGACGCGGAGCTCATCTTGGGTGGACCCGGCGGGGGATCTAGCATTTCCGTATCGTCCATTTCCGCTAAATTTTCTGAATTTTATTTTTCATCTGGCGTCAGATTTCCGATCCCCCATGCCTGGTCGGTCGGACTCGACACTGCTGAGACCGTTTCAGGCGTGCACATGAAAGGTTCTGCCAATGTTGGAAGAGCATCTCACGGCGGGGACAACAATGTTGAGCTGTGGTGAATAGCCAAAATTCTCGCTTTTGTTTGGGGAAAGTCATCCCGTTACCTTCAAAAAAGCGAAAAGTTATGGGCGGAAAGAGGCCTGAATAGGAGAGCGGAAACGGGGCTGCCCGCCTGTGTGTTTCACTGAAAATATTTTCTTGCGTATAAATCAACGAGCTTCAGATACTTGAAGCTTTGATGATTTTCTTTGGGTAATACGAGTTTCAAGGATCCAAATGACGAAATGCGAAATTGTCTACTAATTGCCTTCGTGTATTCATGAGTTCGTACCGGAGTTCACATGCTTCTTAGTAGTGACAGTGGAGCTTTATATTGAACTAGAAGCTTCCGATCAAGCAGAGCGCCTAAATTAATTCACCGAAGATTTTCCCAACAAAAAGAAAAAGATCGCCCAGCAAAAATGCCCGGGACTCCCGGGTTTACGATGAAGTGAAGTATACCTGCCAGAGACCAGCAGAGTTTTCCTGCTGCCACACAACGAATTCTGAAGCGCCCGTCTACAGCTCTAGAACTGGTTGCAATACGTACATGAAAGTACTTCCGCTAGAAAGAAAAATTGTAGTTAATTGTCGAGAGCGTACGCGACAAAACCTGCCTCGTCTGCAAGCTCGTCGATCTTTATTCTTGTGCTGGCACCTCCGTGACCACCTTTCAGCTGAACTCTGAGCCAAACTTCAGAACCGTTTTCCTCAAGTCTAGCGGCAAACTTGAATGCGTGAGCTGGATGAACTCTGTCGTCGTGCAAGCTGGTGTAGATCATAGTGCTAGGATATTGGATTTTTTTGACGTTGTGATAAGGCGAGTACTTTAGCAGGTATTTTCTGTCACTTTTCTCATCTGGATTACCGTACTCGTCTATCCACGCACTACCAATCAGCATTCGATGGAAGCGCATCATGTCCAGAACAGGGTAACCAATCAGAGCGCCATCCATGAGCTCGGGGTGCTGAGTAAGCACGGCGCCAACGAGCAATCCTCCGTTGCTCCTTCCGAAGGCCACAACCCTTGCTCCGTCTTGCTTGAATTTCTTTAGCACAGCGGCGTAATCGTCAAACACGTTCTGCTTCTTTTCCCTCTTGCCGAGAATATGCCAGCGCTCTCCAAACTCGTTACCCCCCCTCAGATTGCACAGTACGCACGTAATCCCCCTTTCAACCAAGGCACAGAACATTGGATCATAGACCGGCGTTCTTGCAAGAGAAAATCCCCCGTAACCCCAGATCAAAACTTTCTTCGAACTTTCACCTAACTGGAAATAGTGAACTTTAGTCCCATCTTTGGAGTTAGCATAGCCGTCCGACACTTTCATTTTCACGATCTCGTTCGTTTCCAAAAGCTTGAACTTTCCGTGGCTGTACTCGTAAACCGCGGACGGAATACCAAAAGAGCTTCCAACCACTATTGCTTTGTGCGCATTCGAAGACATGAAATCGAAGGAGCACTTGTAGCGCGGAGAAAAGTCGCTCTTGAGTACTCCGGAAAGATCATATACCTTCAAATGTGACGCGCAATTTTTGAGATAGTTGCAGATTATTTCGTCACCTACAAGAATTGCGTCGACCAGCACTTCGCCTTGTTCCTCGATCAGCGGCTTGTCGTTCAGGAGTATCCGGCCGTCGCCTTTTCCATCGTAGGTAGCAATCAACAAGCCTTTTCCCTCGACGTACTCCACGGGGGTCGAAAGGTGCTTCCCCCCATGTTGCTTTTTCCAGGTCGAAGGATCCTCAATGTCGCCGGAATAGATCTGGCTCTTGCTCCACTGCGAGATAGTCACAAGGGCTTGACCGCTTGATTCCCTTATGAGAAGAAACTGTCCTGTAGGAACTCCCTTGCCGAAAACGATCCTGCTCCCTTTCATTATTCTGCTGGCTGGCGGTTTTGTTCCATCGGGAGCAGGCCTATTGGTAAAGTTCTTGACGTAATAAAATCCATCAGAAGTAAATGCGACGTCGGCAATGTCGCCCTTTAGTTCGCCTAGTTTCTTGCCAGTGTCAACGTTGATAATTCTTAGAACTCCATCATCTTCGCCCTTTGAAGCAAAGTAAGCAAGACGATCGCCGCGTTCATCTGTGTACAAGCGAAAGATTACGTAATCCTCGCCAAGCGATCTCGAATCAAGCAGAATTTTGCGATCTAAACGGATCGTGTAGCTATCCGGATTCCGCTCGAGGAAGAATGTTCCCCTATTTGTGACCTTTACTTCCAAGATATTAGTCACTTTGAAGAACCTTGCAATATCTTCGTGCAGATTTTGAAATTTTGGCTTCAGTTTTGTTCGGAAGATTCGATCCCGATTTCGCGCCCACGAAATTGTTTTCTTTGCGGAGAGATCTTCAAGCCAAAGGTATGGATCCTTCTGAATCGGCACAGCCATTGCGTCGGATTCTAAACAATCCGTTTTTCAGCATTATGATCATGAAAGCTGAAAAGTTCATCTATGGTCTGAAGTTTGAGAAATGCAACGGCATTGTGCTAAAAAAGACAATATGTCGCTAGGTAAAGCCCTAAATTCAGCCAGGATCCCCTTGCCCTCCATAGAAAAGGTGTTAGAGCTTCCTTGATAGATGTGTCATCGCTCGGGGAACCTCTTCTCCAGCTTAATCCCTTAGATGAGGGCCCACTCCGACACTCGAGCCTATTTGAAAAACATGCAGCGGGTTCAGAAGTAAATGTACTGATTGGTTTGTCTCGCTTAGGTTTCAAGACCTCGCTCATGGCGAATCTGGGTAAAGACGAATTCAGCAAATTTATCCTGGCAGCCCTTGAATCTGAGCATGTTGGAGTTGGGGACGTAAAACAGATCGAGGGCAAAAACTGCGGCGTCTATTTTGTGCAGCGTAATTATCCAATTGCAGGCAAGAGCGATGTAATTTACTACAGAAGTGATTCGGCGGCAAAGCTACTTTC